>JAZDIV010000001.1:0-34171 GCA_043804695.1 PVC group bacterium
GGATAAAATCCGGTCATTGAAATTCCGAAACAGATGAAAAATCAACCGGAATAAAATAATCAGTTTTGCTTGTATGATACCAAGGGCTTACCGTTACTGATTAAGCGGTTAGATTCGAACTAATTTTTGGATTGCTATCAATCTGTTTTATATTTAGTTAAAGAGAAAATTCACTAAATTAGCGACCGAAGGGCGCTAATTTAAAAAGATAGTTTCACTTTGGCATAATTTTCGAGCAAGACTGTTTCATGGGAATTATCGGGCTGCTTTTTTCAATTTATTTCCTGCTTCTCCTGGTCCGGGCGATCATACCCGACACCGGCCAGATCTCCTTTAACCGCCCCTACCGGCTGATCGTCAGGCTGACCGAACCGGTGATTACTGTCCTGGCCCGGATATTTCCGGGGCGGTCCCGCCGGCCGGCTCCGGTATTGGGGATGCTGCTGCTGGTCCTGCTCAACGGGGTCCTCTATTCCGGGGACACCGGCCGCGAATCCGGTTTTTTCTCCTGCGGCATCTCCCGGTGGGCATTCGTTACCACCGCACCGTTCTGGGGCGTGGGGAAGAGCTTCGCTCATTATTTTATTTTGATCTATCGTTTTCTCGCTCTTCTGCTGGCGGTCACGCTTCTTTCCCCTCTGACATCAGCATCGGACCAGGTTTCCCGTCTGGTAAAAAGCCTCCTCCAGCCGGTGCTCAATTCCCCGTGGAGACGCTGGACCGCGGCGGCGGCGATCCCGGTTATTGTCACCTCGATGATCATCCTCCTCCGGGAACTGTATCAGGCCGTCGGATGGCTGGAGGGAGAAGGGATCAACCCGGCCGGGGCATTTCTGGACAGCCTCGCCCTGCTCGTTCAGCTCTTCACGGTTGTTGTCTACCTGCTTATCTTTCGCGCGGTTATTTCCTGGTTTCCTGCCATCCGCGGCGCCGGTGGACCGCTTTCCTGGCTGGAGTTCTTCACCGAACCGTTTCTGCGTCCGTTCCGGCGGCTGGGCCTCTCCCCGGGATCGATTGACCTGACGCCGCTGGCGGCGATTTTCGTCATCATCATCGGCCAGAAGATCCTCCTGAGCATCCTGGGGGAAATATACACTGCCCTTCCCGGTGTATGACATGGAATCACTGGAGATTCTGGAGAAGGACGGGGGGGTCAGTTTCCGGGTCAGGCTTCACCCCCGGGCCGGGTGCGACCGTATTTCAGGGGTTGTCAACGGACAATTGAGGGTTGACGTCCGCGCACCGCCGGTCAAGAATAAAGCTAACCGGAGCTTGATCAAGATTCTGGGTAAGGCCATCGGGGTACCGCAGCACTCGGTGACGATAACAAGAGGAGCAACCGGGCGGGATAAAGTAATCGCCATCCGGGACCTGGGCGCCGCTGAACTGAGAAGTTGTCTGACCCGATTTATTCACACATCGGGTCAGTAGAAGAATTGGTACCCGTTTACACTTTTTAAATATATAATTTTTGCGGAGCAAAAAATTATATGCGGGAACGTTTTACAGAACGGCTGGTCAAGCGGCTTGATCACCTCGACCGCCGGGAGGTTGGTGAATACCTGATCGGGCTGGCCCGGGATAAGGGGCTGCTGGAAAACATCTTCGACAGCATGCAGGAGGGCCTCCTGGTCATCAACCCGTCCCGCGCGATCGCGCTCATCAACGCCCCGGCGGCCCGGCTGCTCGATATCCCGGTCGATTCGGCGGGATACGCGTATGACGAGCGCCTCCGCGACCCGGGACTCCGGACAATCATCGATCAGGGCTTCGAAGTGCCGTCGCAGGCGCTGATCCGGGAGTGCATCATCATCCACCCCCAGCCGCGGTGGATCCGCCTCAGCCGGACCTCGCTGCGGGACACGGATGGACGTTTCCGGGGGATCTTGCTGGTGCTGGCCGACATCACCCGCCAGCGGAAGGTCGAGGAGGAGATCAGCCTGGTGGAGAGGCTGGACTTCCTCAGCCATCTCACCGCCGGGGTCGCCCATGAGATCGGAAACCCGATCAGCTCGCTGGCCATCCAGGTCCAGCTGATCGAACGGCAGGTCCGGGAACTGGGCCCTCCCCTGCGGGACAGACTTCTGAAAACGATCTCGATCATCAAGGAAGAGCTGCGGCGTCTCGATCTGATCGTCGACCAGTTTCTCAAGACCCTCCGCCCCGGCACGCTGCAGTTCCGCGAGACCGATCTGGTCGGAGTGGTGGAAGAAGTCCTGGCCCTGATCGGAGGGGAGCTGGAAGAGAAGGGGATCTCGCTGAAGAAACTCTATCCCCGATCAGGCATCCGGGGGAGGATGGATAAGAATCTGATCCAGCAGGCGATCTTGAACCTGATCATCAATGCCGCCCAGGCCATGCCGAAGGGGGGAGAGATCGCCCTCCGGCTGGAGAAAAAGGACGCGTATCTCAAGTTCTCGATCACCGATCAGGGGACGGGCATCCCTCGGGGAAAAATCAACCGGCTCTTTGAACCGCTCTTCACAACCAAGGAGACCGGATCCGGACTGGGGCTGCTGGTGGTGTACAAGGCGATCCGCCAGCACGGCGGGTACGTGGAAGCCGCCAGCCAACCGGGGGAGGGGACCACCTTCACGATCTGGCTTCCCCAGCGGCCGGACAGAATAAAACTACTGCCGGCGGGCAGGGCGAATTTTAGAGATGAAGTCAGTCATCCTGATAGTCGAAGATGAGAAGAACGCCCGGGAAGGCCTCCGGGAGGCCATCCGTTCGCCGTTCCACACGGTCCTGACGGCGGAGAACGGTTTCCAGGCCGAGGAGATCATCCGGAATAAAGCCGTCGACCTGATCATCTCGGACTTGAAGATGCCGGGGATGACCGGCCTGGAGCTTTTGAAAAAAGTCCAGGCGTTTTCCCCGGCCACCATCTTCATCATCATGACCGCCTACGGGTCGGTCGATAACGCGGTCGAGGCCATTAAAAAGGGGGCCTACGATTACCTCACCAAGCCGATCAACCTGGACCAGATGGAGCTGCTGATTGCCCGGGCGCTGAAAGAAAGGGCGCTGGAGGCCGAGAACGTTTACCTGAAGGAACAGCTGCAGAAGCACTACGGCCTGGAAAATATGGCCGGCCACAGCCGGGCCATGGAAAGGGTCTTCGAGACGATCCGGCAGATCGGCCCCAGCAACGCCACCGTTCTGATCACCGGCGAGTCCGGGACCGGGAAGGAACTGGTCGCCCGGGCCATCCACCACCAGAGCCACCGGAAAAATAATCCTTTTATTCCCATTCACTGCGCGTCGCTCTCCCCATCATTGCTGGAGAGCGAACTGTTCGGGCACGAGCGGGGCGCTTTTACCGGGGCGGTGCTCCAGAAAAAAGGAAAATTTGAAATCGCCGACGGCGGCACCGTCTTCCTGGACGAGATCAGAGAGATCCCCCCGGAGATGCAGGTGAAGCTCCTTCGTTTTCTGGAGATGAGGGAGCTCGAAAGTTTCGGGGGAACGGCGACGATCGCGGTGGATATCCGGCTTCTGGCGGCTTCCAACGTCAATCCGGAAGAGCTCGTTCGAGAACGCCGGCTTCGGGAGGACCTCTACTACCGTCTCAACGTGGTGAGAATCGATCTGCCCCCCCTGCGCGAGCGGCGGGAGGATATCCCGCTCCTCGTTCACGACTTTATCAGTGAATTCAATCAGACCAACCGCCAGGAGGTCTCCTCGATCACTCCCCGGGCTCTGCAGGTGCTCCAGGCCTATCACTGGCCGGGCAATGTCCGGGAGCTGAAAAATTGCATGGAGAGCATGATGGCGCTGACCAAGAAGAGCGTCCTGGGAGTTGATGACATCCCCTCCCCGATTAAATCCGAAAGACCGGCGAAGCTCCCTCCCGGCGCCGACCTGCAGATCAAGACAGCGGAGAAGGAACTCATCCGAAGCGCCCTCGACCGGGCGGGCGGCAACAAGCAAAAAGCGGCCGGCCTCCTCGGCATCAGCCGGCGCACCCTCTACCGGAAGATGGAGGAGTACGGGCTGAAGGATAAAGGGAGTACGAAGACAGGCGACCAGGAGATCAGGGGATCAGCAGGAAGGATATCAGCAGATCAGGAGATCAGGGAGGCCCCGGCCGCCCCTGATGACCTGGTTCCCTGATATTCCCCCCGCTGATACACTGATAACCTGATATCCTTTTTAAACAAAGCATCCATCATCTATCCGGATTAAGTGATCACCATGAGTCAAACAACAACAATTTCCTATCGCGTTCCCTACGCGGACACCGATCAGATGGGTGTCGTCTACTACGCCAACTACCTGGTTTATTTCGAACGGCTGCGGAACGAACTGCTCCGGCAGACCGGCACCCCCTACCGGGCGTGGGAAGAGAAGGGGGTGATGCTGCCGGTGGTGGAGGCATGCTGCCGGTACCGGGCTCCGGCTCATTATGACGACCTGTTGACCATCTCCGGCCGGATAAGCCGGAGCAGGGGCAGCCGGCTCCGAATCGAGTATGAAGTTCGAACGGGGGGTGCCATCCTGGCCGACGGCTACACCGTTCACGCCTGCCTGAAACGGTCCGGGCGCCCCACGCGGATCCCGGCAGAACTGACCGTCGAATCGACGGATGCAGGAGAAGCGGGCGCTCCGGGAAGGAAAAAGGATGACCGCCCCTGAAAAAATCAGGTCCCGTCCCCCCCTGGCGACCGTCGGGCTCATCCTCCTCTGCTTTCTCTATCTCACCTTCGCCTGGGATCACTTCTGGAACACGAACGAGTACAGCCGGATTTTCCTGACCCGGGCCCTGATTGATCATCAGAGCTTATCCATCGATAAAATCATCGTTGGACACGACACCCAGGACAAATCATACTTCCGGGGGCGGTTTTATTCCAACAAGGCCCCGATTTCCTCATTCCTGGCCGCGCCCGGTTACCTGGCGGTGCGTCTGACCGAGATCTATTCCGGCATTTCGATCGGGGAGGAGATGACCCTCTATCTGATCAGATCACTCACGATCAGCATCCCCTCGGCGCTCTTCCTTCTGCTCCTCTTCAAGTTCTGGTCTTCGATCACCCTCCACTATTCGATCCGGCGGGCGGTTTTGATCGCGTATTCCCTGGGGACCATGGTCTGGCCGTACTCCAGCATGTACTACGGCCATATCCTGGCCGCCATGAGCCTCTGCCTGGCTTTCCTGATTATTTTCAGCGCCAAAGAGACCGCTGCCGGATCCAGGGCGCTCTTTGAATGCGGCTTCTTCTGCGGACTCGCTTTCGCGATCGAGTATCCGACCGCGCTGATCTCGATCTGCCTGTTCATGTATGCGGCCGCGGTTGGTAAAAAACTCCGCGCCGCGGTCTACCTGCTCCTGGGGGCCGTCTTGATTGGAGTCCTCTGGTCCCTCTTCGATCCTATCCAGGCCGCCATCGGCCCCCATGTAAAATCATTGATCGACCCCCATCAGGCGGTAATGATCGTGTCCGTCATCGTCACCGCGGTGATTGGCCTGGCGGCCATCTCACGGGCCCCGAGCCTGCTGTTCTTTTTCGCCGGGGCCGCCCCGCTGGTGGGCGCCACCTTCTATTACCACTGGAAATGCTTCGGGGGACCGCTCCAGTTTCCCTACTATCATGAATCCTACCGGCAGTTCGCCGTCGCTCACCGGGAAGGGATTGCCGGGGTGTCCTTTCCCGCCGGCGGGCGCGAACTGAGCGAGCGCCTAACTGTTCTCCTGAAGCTGTTGATCAGCCCCTACCGCGGTCTCTTTTTCTATTCCCCCTTCCTCCTGCTCGGGGTAAGCGGAATGATCAAAATGGTCCGGGACGCGGAATGGAAACTGGAAGGCCGGCTCTTCCTGGCCATCGCCGTCGTCTATCTGTTGTTCCTGTGCTCCTTCACCGACTGGGAAGGCGGCTGGTCGATGGGGCCCCGGCACCTGGTGCCCCTCCTGCCGTTTCTGGCCACCGCCGTCGTCTATCAGCTGGGAACGGTCGATAGAAAACTCCGGAGAGTTCTGGTCTGTTTGATGGCAGTCCTGGGCCTGATCTCGATCGCCTTTATCTTTATCGGGACCGCTTCTTTTCCCTACCTGCCCAAGGAGTTCAACAATCCCCTCTACGATCTTTCCTGGCAGCTGCTGGCCGGGGGCAAGATCGCCCCCACCCTGGGCGAGTTGTGCGGCCTTAAGGGGGGGGTGGGCCTCGTTCCCCTGGTTGTCCTGGTGGGGATATTGACGGCCATCTTTCTCAGCGATCTGAGCCGATTCGCCTGGCGGGGGGCGGCGATCCGGATCATATTTATGCTCTTGAGCGCGGCGACGGCCGCGGCCGTCCTGCTCGCCTGGGGAGCGGGAAGCCGGTTGCGGGTGGGGCGGTTATCTCCTTACCAGCGGGCGCTGGAGGGAACGCAGAAAGAGCGGGTGATCGCCTTCATGGAGCGGACAAAAGGGGAGGGGCAATAAAATCCGAAACCCGAATAACGGAATCCTGATTTCGAAAATAAACAACAAATTAAAATTTTTCCTCAGGAAAAATTTTAAAAGGAGTACTCCAGGCCGGCCCGGATCTGCCAGTTGTCAAGTTCGGCATCGTCTTTCACGGTAATCGACCCTTTCTCCGGGTTGGAGTGGGTCTGTTCGCGGTCAATATCGGTGAAGACGTAACGGGCCTCCACGTTCAGGAATATGTGTTTGCTGAGCGTGAAATCAGCTCCCACCGCGGCATGAACCGACCACTGCCCCGTTACTTCTCCGGTAATGGTGAACGGATAGGTTTTGCCGTCGACAACGACATTGTAACTGCCGTCGATGTCCGAATCAATCTGGTAATAGCCGCCCCCCAGCCCCAGGTAGGCCCGGGCGCTCTGCTCCATGATGGGGGCGAAGATCATCGCGGTCAGATAGATCGGATAGACCCGGTCCACTTCTTTATACGTAACCGGACCCGGGTGGTCCGAGTAGGGCATCACGATATCCCCTTCATCGAGACTCCAGCGAAAGTAATCAACCCCCATCTCGATCCCCAGCATATCGGTAAATTTATACTTGGCAATGGCCCCGTAACCGAATTCATGCGCGAAATCCGAGTCCTTCGGGTTGATGTAAATCCCATGAGCGCCTAACCGCAGTTCCCCGTATTTCAGTTCTCCGGCACTCTCCCCGGCGACCAAACAGAAAAGGAGCAAGGCCGCCCCGATCAAGGTGACCGTTCTCATATGATTTCCTCTTACTTGCTCTGACGTTGAAATATCGTGATAAAGGGCCGGCAACAGGCTTTTTTTAATACGACCGAGCGCCGGTATTTGTTCAGTCTAAGTATAAACGTCCCGGAACGCCTGTAAAGCGAAATAAAACTTTTTCCCGTTCTGGTTCCGCCTCTTCCCGGAAGTGGTACTTTCTGATTTTCACTTGCTTCCGGCCGTTCCCAATTGCTATAGTCCACTCTTCAGATTGGGGGGAGTGGGCGATCAGGGTAATGCCGGTGTCCCTTGGCCCTTGCCTATTATCCCATAGATCTGTCTTTTCGGGGCGTGGCGCAGTCCGGCTTAGCGCGTCCCGAAAGCTTTCGGGAAGGTCCCGGGAAATGTTTTATATGAATTAAAAAGGGAAAAGAGTAAGAAGATCATTGATTACATGGTTCGGGGCGTGGCGCAGTCCGGTTTAGCGCGCCTGAATGGGGTTCAGGAGGTCCCCGGTTCGAATCCGGGCGCCCCGACTAATAAAGAGCATCGGCTAAAAAATGGGGAGTTCTGCGCCGGAGGCGCTAAGTCCTGATAATTGGTAATTTTTGCGGAGCAAAAATTATGAAACAGATCAACATCGGCCTGATCGGCTGGGGAACTGTCGGGACCGGGGTGATCAAGCTCCTCCGCGCCAACGCGTCCCTCATCTCCCGCCGCCTGGGGGGGGCCCGGCTTTGCATTTCCCGGATAGCCGACCTCGACCTGAAAAAGAAACGGGGGGTAGCCGTTCCGGCAAAGATGCTGACCCGGGAGGCTTCCCGGATTATCGAGGACCCGGCCATCCGGATAGTTGCCGAATTGACGGGGAGTATCGAGCCGGCTGGAGAGCTGATCCGGGAGGCCCTCCGGAAAGGAAAGCAGGTGGTGACGGCCAACAAGGCATTGCTGGCCGAAAAGGGGAAAGACCTGTTCAGGGAAGCCCGCCAGAACAACCGCCGGATTTACTATGAAGCGAGCGTCGGCGGCGGCATCCCGATCATCAAAATTCTGCGAGAGGGGCTGGCGGCCAATAACATCCGATCCGTCCTGGGAATCATCAACGGCACCACCAACTATATTCTCTCCCGGATGACGGAGGAGGGGATGGCGTTCTCCGCCGCCCTCGCCGAGGCCCGGAAAAACGGATACGCCGAAAAGGACCCTTCCCTCGATCTGGAGGGGGTTGACTCGGCTCACAAGCTGGTGCTGCTGGCCTCCCTGGCGTTCGGAGGATGGGCCGACCTGAAAAAGATCTTCGTTGAGGGGATTACAGACATAACGGCTGAAGATATCGCCTCTACCGCGGGGTTGGGCTACACGGTCAAGCTTCTGGCTATCGCCAAGCAGACATCGGCAGGCGCCGACATCCGGGTGCACCCCACCCTGATCAAACACCACCACCTCCTGTCCTCGGTCAACGGGGTCTTCAACGCCATCTATGTCGAAGGCGATTACAGCGACCGCCAGATCTATCAGGGCAAAGGAGCAGGCGAAGGGCCGTCCGCCAGCGCGGTGGCGGCGGACCTGATTGAGGCGGGAAGAGAGATCCTGTCCGGACCGACCGTTGACCCGGATTTCATCGCCGGGGATGGCGACCTGGAGCTGGCTCCGATAGGAAAGGTTGAATGCCGCCATTACATCAGAATCCCGGCCGTCGACCGGCCGGGTGTCCTGGCGAAGATATCGAATATCCTCGGATCGGGGGGGATCAGCATCGCCTCGGTGATTCAGCGGGAGCGAAGGAAAAGCGGGGTTGTCCCGGTCATTTTGATGACCCACAAGGCCGGGGAGCAGGCTCTGGCCCGGGCCGTGGCCCGGATCAGCCGGATGGCGGCGGTCAGGGGCCGCCCGCTCCGGATCCGGGTGGAGGATTGAGCGGAATGATCCCATGAAATTCGTGGTTGTACTGGGCGACGGCATGGCCGATTATCCCCTGGAGGAATTAAAGGGGCGGACACCGCTGGAAGCCGCGGCCACCCCCAACCTGGATCGGCTGGCCCGGGAAGGAGCCGGGGGAAGGTTGAAGACAGTCCCTGCCGGCCTGGACCCTGGAAGCGATGTGGCCAACCTTTCTATCCTGGGGTATAACCCCGCCCGCCAGTATACCGGCAGAGGGCCGCTGGAGGCGGCCAGCCTGGGGGTCAAACTGGAAGATGATGAAATCGCTTTCCGCTGCAACCTGGTGACCGCGGCCGACGGGCTGCTGAACGATTACAGCGCGGGCCATATCTCCTCCCGGGAGAGCGCGGTTCTGATGGCCGTCCTGGAGAAGCGCCTGGGGGGGCAGGGGATACGATTCTACCCCGGGAAGAGTTACCGCCACCTCCTGGTAGTCAAAGAACAGCTTCTGGATGACGGCCAGCGCTCCCTGAAAACAACCCCGCCGCATGATATCACCGGGCAGGCGCTGCAGCCCCATCTGCCCCGCGGCCGCGGCGCCCATTTCCTGAACGACCTGATCGCTCAATCACGGGTGATCCTGGCCGATCAGGAAGTGAACGATATCCGGATCGATCTGGGGGAAAACCCGGCCAATATGATCTGGCCCTGGGGGGGAGGGAAACGCCCCCGCCTGGAGCCATTCCGGGAGAAATTCGGGCTGAACGGCGCGCTGATATCGGCAGTTGACCTGCTGCAGGGGATCGCCCGGATCGTCGGGTTGCAGGTGATCGAAGTGCCGGGGGCCACGGGGTATTTCGACACCGATTATCAGGGGAAAGGCCGCGCCGCCATCAGCGCGCTGGAGACCTATGACCTGGTCTACCTTCATGTCGAGGCCCCCGATGAGGCGGGCCATGCCGGGAACATCGCCGAGAAGATAAAAGCAATCGAACGGATCGACGAGCAGATCATCGGGCCTCTTTTAGCCCTCGGCCGGGAGAGACCGGAAATCCGGATCGCGGCGCTTCCCGACCATGCCACGCCGATCTCGATCCGATCCCATGTCGCGGACCCGGTTCCGTTCGCGATCTGGGGAACGGGGATCGAGGCCGATCAAATGACGGCTTTCAGCGAACAGGAAGCCCACCGCGGCCGTTTCCGGCAGCGGAGCGGGCATAAATTCATGTCTTTGCTTTTATCTTCCGGCATCAGCAAATCCGGTTAACCCGATCTGACGACAGATTAATCATCCCCCTGGACAGGAGCACGGCAACCCGGAAGAATTTATTCCGGTTGCGCTGTTGAGAGGAAAAATAAAACTAAAATTTTTCGGAGAAAAATTTTAAGATGAACATCATCGTTCAGAAATACGGCGGGACATCGGTCGCCGACACCGCGCGGATTAACAACGTCGCCCGGCGGGTCTGCCGTTCAAAATTGCCGGGACACGGTCTGGTGGTCGTGGTTTCGGCGATGGGGGACACGACCGACGACCTGATCCGGCAGGCTGAAGAGATACACCCCTCGCCCCCGGAACGGGAGCTTGATCAGCTGATCTCCACCGGAGAGCAGATCTCCGCGGCGCTGCTCGCAATGGCGATTCAGCACGCCGGACACCGGGCCGTCTCCCTGACCGGGAACCAGGTGGGGATCCTGACGGACGACAGCCACACCAAAGCCCGGATCTTCAAGATCGATCCTCAAAAAATGCTGGAACTGCTGGAAGACGGCACGATCGTGGTGGTGGCCGGTTTCCAGGGGATCAACCTGAAGAAAGACGTCACCACTCTGGGGCGGGGCGGTTCCGATACCACGGCGGTCGCGCTGGCCGCGGTCCTGAAGGCCGAGCTCTGCGAAATCTACACCGATGTCGACGGGGTCTATACCGCCGATCCCCGGGTGGTGCCTCAAGCGGCCAAGATCAGCCAGATCAGCTATGACGAGATGCTGGAACTGGCCAGCCTGGGAGCGAAGGTGCTCCAGAACCGGGCCGTGGAGTTCGCGAAAAAGTTTAACGTCGCCCTCCGGGTCCGGTCCAGTTTTACTGAAGATGAAGGAACACTTGTCACCGAGGAGGCAGATACCATGTCGATGGAGAAGGTCGTCATCAGGGGGGTAACCCTCAACCAGGAGGAGGCGAAGTTAACGATCACCCTGGTCCAGGATACCCCGGGGATCGCTGCCCGGATCTTCAAGAGCATCGCCGAAGCGAATATCAATGTTGACATGATCATCCAGAATGTCAGCGCGAAAGGATTTACCGACGTCTCGTTCACCATCCCCCGGCCGGATCTCGCGAAAACCAGGAAGCTCCTGGAAAAGATCTCGCTCGAGATTCGGGCCGGGGAGGTCACCGTGGAAGAAAAAATCGCCAAGGTCTCGGTCGTCGGTGTGGGGATGAAAAGTCACCCCGGGGTCGCGGCCATCATGTTCGAAGCACTGGCCGGGGAAGGGATCAACATCATGATGATCAGCACCTCCGAGATCAAGATTTCCTGCGTGGTGCGGGAGGAAGACGGCGAGAAGGCGGCGCGGGCTATTCATACGGCGTTTGGATTAGATCAGGAGTAGTATATTTATAGCCGACGCTCATTCCCTCGTTCCCACGCTCCGCGTGGGAACGTAAGGCTAAGCGTTACCACGCGGAGCGTGGTAACGAGTTACAATAATAAACAGATCATAAATCCAAATTCTAAATTACAAACCCGCCTGACAGAGCAGAGGGCTTGCCGAAGCGCTATGCCAAATGGCATAGGCTTTGTAATGGGGTTGAGAGTAAATCCCTGCGTTTTAGCGAATTGTTTTGAATTTTTGTCAGCCGACTTCGCCATAGTAGCCTTCGGGCTACGACGGCTGAATTGTGATCTGGAATTTGTTTGTTATTTTCAGCCGGAGGCTTCAGCCTGAGGCTGATCCGCCTCTGGAGGAGATCAGCCTTTGGCTGAGGTGCTTCCGTCTTCGCTCTTCGAGCTTCGCCGGACAAGTGGGATTTGGAATTTTAAAACAAGATAGACAGGTATCGTATCATGACGAAAAAACAAAAAGTAATTCTATATGATACTACTTTACGCGACGGCGGCCAGGCGGAAGGAATCAGCTTTTCCCTCCCCGACAAACTGAGAATCGCCTCGCGTCTCGACCAGCTCGGCATCGGCTACATCGAGGGGGGCTGGCCCGGTTCCAACCCGAAGGACATGGCTTTTTTCACGGAAATCAGGCGCCGGACATTGCGGCAGGCCAGGATCGTCGCCTTCGGGAGCACCCGGCGAGCGGGATTGAAAGTGGAAAAGGATGAGAACGTCGCCTCCCTGCTGGCTTCCCGAACCCCGGCGGTCGCGGTTTTCGGAAAGAGCTGGCTGCTTCATGTCAGCGGGGTTTTGCGGGTCTCGCCGGAGACCAATCTCGCCATGATCGGGGAGACGCTCTCCTATCTAAAATCGAAGGGCCGGGAGATCATCTATGACGCGGAGCATTTCTTCGACGGAGCTAAGGATGACCCCGGGTACGCGCGGGCGACTCTCCGGGCGGCGGCGGACGCCGGGGCTGATTTCCTGGTTCTCTGCGACACGAACGGCGGATGCCTCCCGGAAGAGGTCTTCTCCATCACCAGGGAAATCGCGAAACAATTCCCCCTCCGGCTGGGAATCCACGCCCACAACGACGCCGGCCTGGGGGTGGCGAATTCCCTGGCGGCGGTCCGGGCCGGCGCCGTCATAGTCCAGGGAACCATCAACGGCTACGGGGAGCGGACCGGGAACGCGAATCTCTGCACAATCATTCCCAATTTGGTCCTGAAGATGAACCGTCCCGCCCTCAGCCGGCGCCGGCTGAAAAAACTCGGGGAGGTGTCCCGGTTTGTCGACGAGCTGGCCAACATAACACCGAATATCCGGGCTCCCTTCATCGGGGCCAGCGCTTTTGCCCACAAAGGCGGGATGCACGTGGACGCGGTCCGGAAAAATCCGAAGACCTTCGAGCACATCGACCCGGCCGCCGTCGGCAACCGCCGCCGGATCCTGATCTCGGAGCTTTCCGGGAAAAGCAATGTGGTGCTCAAGGCCGTCGAGTTCGGCGTTGACCTGGGAAAGGATACCCCGGAGACCCGGACGATCCTGGATGAACTGAAGCGCCTGGGAGAGGAGGGGTACGAGTTCGAAGGGGCCGATGCGTCGTTCCGGATTTTAATCCAGAAGGCGCTGGGCAAGCACAAAACATTTTTTGAGCTGGAAGGTTTCCGGGTGATCGTGGAGAAACGGAAGAACGAGCCGTCCATCTCCGAGGCGACCATCAAGATCAAGGTCGGGGGAGTCAGCGAGCTGTCCGCCGGGGAGGGGGACGGCCCCGTGAACGCCCTTGACAACGCTCTCAGAAAAGTCCTTCTGCGGTTCTATCCTCAGATCAAGGAAGTTCACCTGGCTGATTTCAAGGTCAGGGACCTGGACACCGCGGCCGGAACCGCCGCCCGGGTGAGGGTGCTGATCCAGTCCCGGGATGATGAAGGGATCTGGGGAACGGTGGGGGTCTCTGAAAACATCATCGAGGCCAGCTGGCAGGCCCTGGTTGACAGCGTCGATTACAAGCTTCTGAAAGACAGGAAGAGAATGACGAAGTCCGACCCGAAAAATAATCTTCGATCATCTCGGGTTAAAAAATGACGAATGACGGAGAATGACCGGATTTTTCGATTCAATCTCCCTCCCGATTTTGACAGCCCCGAGGGTATAGTTATTAATCCGACCGTTATAGTATTTGCATCAACAATTGAGGTCATTGCGAGCGAAGCGAAGCAATCTCTTGTTGTGCATAGGGTTGGGATTGCTTCGTCGCTTCGCTCCTCGCAATGACGCATCCATACAATTATGTACCGACTAATAAAAGCTGATGACACCTGAAAATAATCCTATCTCCGCCTGGCCGACCCGCTATGACCCGAAACGGGTGGAAAGTTCAATCTACCGGCTCTGGCAGGAGAACGGCTGCTTCATGGCTTCCCCCGGCGGCGCCGATCCGTATGTCATTGTCATCCCGCCGCCCAACATCACGGGAATCCTGACCATGGGACATGTCCTGAACAACACCCTCCAGGATATCCTTGTCCGCTGGCAGAGGATGCGGGGGCGGGAAACGCTCTGGCTCCCCGGCACCGACCATGCGGGGATCGCCACCCAGAACGTAGTGGAGAAGAAGCTGGAGGAAGAGGGGATCACCCGGGAAGGGCTGGGCCGGAAGCAGTTCGTGCGGCGGGTGTGGGAATGGAAAAAGCAGTACGGCGGGACGATCATAAAACAGTTAAAGGAACTGGGCTGTTCCTGCGACTGGTCGCGGGAGCGTTTTACCCTCGACCCCGGCCTCTCCCGGGCGGTGAGAGAGGTCTTCATTACGCTCTACCGGAAAGGACTGATCTACCGGGGGCCCTACCTGATCAACTGGTGTCCGCGCTGCCACACGGCCCTCTCCGACGAAGAGGTCGAGCATGACGAGAAAAGCGGATCTCTCTGGCACATCCGCTATCCTCTCCGGGACGGCGGCGGCTGGATCACGGTCGCGACGACGCGCCCGGAGACCATGCTGGGGGACACCGCGGTGGCGGTCCATCCCGATGACCGCCGGTTCCGTTCCCTGATCGGGAAGACGGTTGTCCTTCCCTTCGTCCGGCGCGAGATCCCGGTTATCGCCGATGAGTTTGTCGACCCGAGTTTCGGGACCGGGGCGGTCAAGGTCACCCCGGCCCATGATCCCAATGACTTCGCGCTCGGACGCCGCCACGGCCTCCCCGAGGTGGTGGTGATGAACACCTCGGCCAGGATGAACGAGAAGGCGGGACCGGATTTTAACGGGATGGACCGGTTTGAATGCCGCCAGAAGCTGGTGATCATGCTGAAGGAACTGGACCTGCTGGAGAAGGTCGAGGAACATGCCCACGCCGTCGGGGAATGTTACCGGTGTCGGACCGTCATTGAGCCGTATCTTTCCGTCCAGTGGTTCGTCCGCATGAAACCCCTGGCGGAACCGGCTCTCCGGGCGGTCCGGGAAGGCGCCGTGACCTTCTACCCCGAGCGCTGGGTGAAAGTCTACGAGCACTGGATGGAGAACATCCGCGATTGGTGCATCAGCCGGCAATTGTGGTGGGGGCACCGGATCCCCGCCTGGTACCGCAAAGACGAGATTTACGTCGGCGAGGCCCCTCCCGGGGGAGAAGGATGGGTGCAGGACGAAGACGTTCTCGACACCTGGTTCTCCTCCTGGCTCTGGCCCTTCTCCACGCTCGGCTGGCCCGATCCGACTCCCGATCTGAAGGCCTTTTATCCCACCTCCGTCCTGGTCACGGGCCCCGACATCATCTTTTTCTGGGTGGCCCGGATGATCATGGCGGGCCTGGAATTCCGGGGCGAAGTTCCTTTCCGCCAGGTCTTCTTCACCGGGATCATCCGGGACATGGACGGGCGGAAGATGAGCAAATCCCTGGGCAATTCCCCGGACCCGCTCGACGTGATCGGGGAATACGGGGCAGACGCCCTCCGCTTCACCATCGCCCGGCTCTCCCCGATCGGGCAGGACGTCCACTACTCGAACTCCCTGTGCGAGCTGGGAAGAAACTTCGCCAACAAGATCTGGAACGCCGCCCGGTTCGTGGCGGCGGGGATAGAGGGCCGGAAGGTCCTCGACCCGCGCCGGCACCTCTCTCTGCTCTCCCTGGATGACCGGTACATCCTCGACCGCCTGCAGCGGACGATCGAGGAATGCGGGGACGCCCTGAGCCGGTTTCACTTCAACGAGGCCGCGCTCGGCCTCCATGATTTTTTCTGGAGCCATTTCTGCGACCGCTACCTGGAAAGCGCCAAATCCTTACTCGGGGGGGAGGACGGCGACCGGCCGGCGGTCGTCCGGGGGGTGCTCCTCGAATCGCTCACCGTTTCCCTGCGGCTCCTTCACCCGTTCATGCCTTTCATCACCGAGAGGATCTGGCAGTTGCTCGGGAAGGAATCGCTCCTGATCCGGTCTCCCTGGCCCCGGGCGAAGAAAGAACTGTGCTTCCCGGAAGCCAGGGATCCGGCCGGGCTGAAATACGATCTGATCAGCGCCGCCCGCAACCTGCGGAAAGACTATGAACTGCCCGCCTCGCGGCAGGTGTCGTTCATCATCGTTCCCCGGGAGAACTCTCTCCCGGGGATCCTGGCCGGGGAGGCGGAGAACATGGGGGCGCTGATTAAAAATTGCCGTGTTTCCATCGAACCCCGTTATCAGTCGCCCCGGACCGTGCCTTCAACCATGGTCGGGGGATGGGGGATCTACATGCCTCTCGAGGGAGTGATCGACCTTGACGCGGAGCGGGAACGATTCGGGAAGAAGCTGGCCCGGGCCGGGGAGGCGCTGGAGCGGGTCCAGGCGCGGCTCCGGAACCCTGATTTCCTCTCCCGGGCACCGGAGGAGATCAAAAAGAAGAATCGGGATCAGCTGGAGGAGCTGACCCGGGAAGTCGCGTCCCTGAAGAAGATACTCTCCACTCTTATTTTTCCGGAGGAAAAATAAGAGAAGGACCAACTTGTGTTATCCATAACGTGCAGTTGAAGTGGAATATGTTGGTTGTGGTGAGGAATACTTCTTACGATGTCGCCTCCAGGATTCAGCTTTTGTTTAAACAACAGACCCGACGAAGTCGGGTCCCCTATTAAGTAGCGCCGAAGGCGCTAATTAATAAAATGAATTTTGAAATTTTCCGCGTTCTGGTCCAGCAGGCTCTGGCCGAAGACATCGGCGCCGGAGATATCACCACCACTGCGCTCATCCCTCCCGAAGCCCGGGTCAGGGCGGCCATCGTTGCCCGACAGAAGCTGGTGGCGGCAGGGCTCCCCCTGGCCAAGATGGTTTTCACCGAACTGGATCCGGGCCTCTCCTGTCTCAGTCAGGTTGCGGAGGGGGGGACGGCGGAGGCAGGAGCCGTTCTGATGCGTCTTGAGGGGAGAGCCCGCCCGATCCTGACCGGCGAAAGAACCGCGCTGAATTTTCTCCAGCACCTCTGCGGAATTGCCACCCATACCGCCCGGTTCGTGGCCACGGTTAAAGAGAGCCGGACTGTCATCCTCGATACGCGGAAAACGATCCCCGGGCTCCGCAAGCTCCAGAAATACGCGGTCCTGATGGGGGGCGGCGAGAATCATCGTTTCGGCCTTTATGATTCCGTCCTCATCAAAGACAATCACCTGGCAGTGGTCGCCGGCGACGGGGTCGGAAAAATCCAGCGGGCCATCCGGTTGAGCCGGGGCGCCCTTCCCCGCTGGGGGGTCGAGATCGAAGTGGAGACCGTGGAAGAAATGCGGGAGGCCCTGGAGGCAGGCGCGGAAGCAATCCTCCTCGATAATTTTTCTCCGGAAGAACTGGCGGAAGCGGTGACGCTGGCCGGGGGCAGGGTCCGCCTGGAAGCATCCGGCGGACTCGATCTGGAGTCCGTCTTCGCGGCAGCGGCAACGGGGGTAGACTGCATTTCACTGGGCTGCCTTACCCATTCCGCTCCGGCCGCCGACATCGCCCTTGATCTGGAGCCGGACTCCTCCCATTAACCTGCCGCTTCGGAATTTAATAATGAATCATCCGCGGGCGTCGGCCCACACGCCAAAAAGAATCCTCACTCTTGACCTCGGGAATACCGCCCTGACCGCGGGGCTCTGGGATGGGGGCGTTCCGGCAGATGCCTGGTCATCGCCCTTCCGCGCCCAGTCCCTGCGGAAGCGCTTGCAGGTTCTCCGGCAGGAGCGGGGGGTCGACTCGGCAATCCTGGCCTCCGTGGTGCCCGCGCGGAACCGGGCGATCCTCGACATCTGCCGGGATGTTCTCGGCCTTGAATGCTCGGTCCTTGACTCGAAGACGCCGACCGGCCTCACGATTCTGTACCTCAATCCGGAACAGGTGGGGGCGGACCGGATCGCGAACGCGGTGGGGGCCTTTCATCGCTGCGGGGGGCCGGTGATCGCGGTGGATTTCGGGACCGCGATCACCTTCGATGTGGTTTCGGACGCATTCGAGTACCTGGGCGGCGTAATCGCTCCCGGCCTCGTGATCTCAACCGAGGCTCTCTTCAAAAAAGCCGCGCTCCTGCCGAAAGTAAAAATCTCCATCCCCGGGCGGGTCCTGGGCCGGGAGACCTCGGAATCGATCCGCTCCGGGGTGTACTGGGGGACACTGGGACTGGTGGATCGGATTATCCGGGAACTGAAAAAAGAACTGGGGTGGGGGAGGGAAACCAGGCTGGTCGCCACCGGGGGATACGCGGGTTTGATTTTATCCCGCTCCCGTCTGATCAGAGAGATCGACCCCCTCCTGACCCTCCGCGGCCTTTATCTGATCGCTCAAAAAATATCGCCACTAAGGCACGAAGACACTAAAAAAATAAAAAGTGAAAGTTAGAACATAGCGCCTTCGGCGCTAACTTTTTGTTTTGGCAAAGCCCGGGGATTGAATGGATGGGGTGATTATCCTCAAAGTGCATATCAGGTTATCAGCATATCAGTGGGAAGAATACTAGGGTATCAGGTTATCAGGCGCGGCCGGCTCCCCTACCTGATCTCCTGATATTCTGATACCCTTCCTACTGGTCCCCTGATTTTCTGATACACTTAATTAGTTCTTATCCCTCGGCCCAACCAATGATTACACTTTAATTCGATTTTGATTTATTGAAATTCCGAAGCAGGAACTTAGCGCCTTCGGCGCGACTTCGTAGCGGCGACCGTCAGGTCGCCACAATCTTGGCAGCCTGAAGGCTGCCGCTACGACAGTTATTGTCCCGATTCATTTATTCAAAAGTATTGTTATCCCGACGGATGTCGGGACGGATGTCGGGAAAATTCCGAAGAAGGAACTTACGCTACGCAACTTGGCTAAGGTGGCATTGATTAATCACTCCCTGATTTCTTGTCTTCCCTGATTAATTCTCCTTAGTGTCTTTGTGTCTTGGTGGCAATAACTATGAAAATAGGCGTTGCGCTAAGCGGGGGGAAGGACAGCAGCCTGGCCGCCGCCCTGCTGCTCGGAGAGGGACATCAGGTGACCGGGTTCCATCTCCTTCTTTGCCCGGACGAATACGCTCCCATCCCCCCCGAAAATCAGCTGGCCGCGGTCCGGCGGCTGTGCGGGATGCTGGGCATCGGATTGCGGGTGATCGACGCCCGGGCCGACTTCCGGCGGGAAATCATGGAGCCTTTCGTCGCGGCTTACCGGGCCGGGAAGACCCCCAACCCGTGCGTTCTCTGTAACCGTATCTTTAAATTCGGCAGGCTCTTCCAGGCCGCGCTTGAAGACGGCTGCGATCTGCTGGCCAGCGGCCATTACGCCCGCGTTACCGGGGGCGAACGCCCGCAGTTGAAAAAGCCTCTCGATCCCCGAAAGGATGAATCCTACTTCCTCTTTGATCTGCCCCCCGGGCGGCTCTCCCGACTCTTCTTCCCGCTGGGAGAACTGGCACTCGAAGAGATCAGAAAAATCTCCCGGGAACTGCTTCCGGAGTTCATCCCCCTCCCGGTGACACAGGAGGCCTGCTTTCTCTCCCGCCCGGGCTTACGACGATTTCTCGAAGAGTACATCCCCCGGCCGGAAGAACCGGGAGAGATTATCGATCAGGCCGGGAAGGTGCTGGGGGGACATCCGGGCTGCCATTATTACACCGTCGGTCAGCGGAGAGGCCTGAGCTCGGCTTCGGGACGGAAAGGACCGCTTTATGTTCTCCGGGTGATCCCGGATACGAATCAGGTGGTAGTGGGAGAAAAAGCCGACCTGCGTTCTTCCCGGCTGCGGGCGACCGGCCCCAACTGGCTCTCCATCCCCCCGCCCGCCGGGCCTCTGACAGCGGTAACCAAGATCCGGTACACCCATCCGGGCGCGGAAGCGCTGATCACCCCCCAGCCGGACAACACCCTGGAGATCGAGTTCGCCGTCCCCCAGGAAGCCCCCGCCCCGGGACAGGCGGCGGTCTTCTACCGGGATAACACCCTGCTGGGCGGAGCCTGGATTGAAGAAGTGTTCTAGTTGATGAACGAGAGTTGAACATCGGGCACGGTCGTTTGTGATTTGTGATTTTGATTATTGGGATTTGTTATTTGGAATTTATCCAATGCCGGGAGTTGATATTTCTGATGGCATAGGATTAACTATGGTCTTGGGTAACGGCTTCTCCACGGTTGCCCGCCTTCATAGGCCCGCCAGTGGCCGTCGTGCCATCGCCTTCCTCCCCAGCAGGGATCGGCCCAGATATGCCCGGGGCGGCGGCCGGGGCGCCAGAAACCGTCCACCCAGATGACTCCGTTCCAGTACCCGGGTACCCAGGCCTGGCCAGCGGGCGAAGATCCGGGCGCCGGGTTCCAGTGGCCCGGGATCCAGTTCCCGTCACCATCCTCCTTCCCCTCCACCCAGTAATAGCCCATTTTGAAGGGCGGTCGCCAGTAGCCCGGGACAACGGTCCCGTCGGACAGCGCGTGCGGCTCCACCCGGACATCGCCCGGATTCTGCTGCGCTCCGGCAAAAATCGCGCCGGAGAAGATCAGAATCAAACCACAGATAAGGGAAGATAGTCTCTTCATGCCCTGCCTCCAGGGTATATCGTTGTTACCGCTGTCACATTTTATCTCTTTGAAAATATAAGGTCACCACCGACGCAAGGTCGGTGGGGGCTTTTCATTGAACTGACGTGATAGACATTTTTGTATTTTTTCGGGAATAAAAACGCCCGTTCATACGACTATTCAATTGTACTATATCATATTTGAAACGGGGGAACACAGCAGATCGCGTATTTTCGTACCGGGTTGACAGGCTGTCGGTGTGCGTTATACTTGAGCCCGATTCAGCGGAATGCTGATGACTGAGGAGAGCCAGGGAATGACTGCTGATGACAAAAAGCTGGTCCGGGAACTGAGCGCGGGGCTCCGCACCCGGAAATGGACGCTGGCGACGGCCGAGTCCTGCACGGGAGGATTGCTCGGCGACCGGATCACCGATCAGCCCGGAAGTTCGGTTTTTTTCCGGGGCGGCGTGATCGCTTATTCCAACCGGCTCAAGGAAGAACTCCTCGGGGTGCGCGCCGACATTCTCCGGGAACAGGGCGCGGTCTCTCCCGGGACGGCCCGGGCCATGGCCCGGGCCGTGAGGACGTTACTGGGAGCGACGGTCGGGGTCGCGATCAGCGGAATCGCCGGACCGGGCGGGGGAAGTCCGGCAAAGCCGGTCGGGCTGGTTTACGTGGCGGTGGTCACTCCGAAAAAGGAAGAAGTGAAAAAGTACCATCTTTGCGGAACCCGGCGGCAAATAAAGCTCCAGGCGGCCGGGAAAGCCCTGGCTTTACTTCTCCGAAATGTACAATGAAGAAACTGCGTTTGTTTATCGCTGTTGAGCTGCCGGAGACCTGGCAGAAAAGGATCTCGCTTTCCATCCGGACGCTCGCCGGCCGGTATCCGGGTGTACGGTGGATACCGGCTGAAAATATCCATCTCACGCTGAAATTCCTGGGAGACACGGACCCCGGGCAGGTGACGGCTGTCCAGAGTTTTCTCGATGCGGCAGCCGGCCGGTATCTGCCGATAACTGCCCGGTCCGGCGGATTCGGGGTTTTTCCCAATCTAAAAAAGCCCCGTGTCATCTGGCTCGGCTTGCCGGCGGGGAAAAATGAATTGACCGCTCTGGTGGAGGCTCTGGACCGGGGACTGACAAACCTGGGGTTTGAACCGGAGAAAAGAGAATTCACTCCTCATCTGACACTGGGGCGGGTGAAAAATGAAGTAAAAACACCGAACCTGGCTGAATCCCTTGCTGAAGAAAATAAGAAGGCACGTGAGCCTCTGGATTCACTTGGTCCGCTGAATATAAATATGATAGCATTGATGCAGTCCACTCTTACCCCCCGGGGAGCCATCTATCGGGTTCTTTCCCGGCATGCCGGTAAAGGATATGATTTTGCCACGGGATTTTCAGCCTGAGGCTGATCCCGAGTGTCATCGGGACAATAATTATTAGCCACCAAGGCACAAAGGCACCAAGAAAGAGGGAAAAGGGCAGAATATTCACCCTATTTGATTCTCCTTAGTGTCTTGGTGACTTAGTGGCAAAAGTTGCGAGCGCAGCGAGCTAATTTATATTATAAAGGAGGCATCATGACCACAGACGCCAAAACTTCAAAAGACACCGTGTCAGTGGCGGCGGCGGGAAAAAAGAAAGCGCTCAGCCTGGCCCTGGAGCAGGTCGAGAAACAGTACGGGAAAGGGACCATCATGCAGCTGGGGCAGCAGGCGGCCGACATCAAGATCGAGCATATCCCGACCGGCGCTCTGACTCTCGACATCGCCCTCGGGATCGGCGGCCTGCCCCGGGGGCGGGTGGTGGAGATTTACGGAGCGGAAGCTTCCGGCAAGACCACCCTCGCTCTGCAGGCGGTCGCCAATGTTCAGAAAGCGGGCGGGGTGGCGGCCTATATCGACGTCGAGCACGCCATCGATCCGGCCTACATGAAAATAATCGGGGTCAATTTGGACGAGCTGCTGATCTCGCAGCCCGATTCCGGGGAAGCCGCGCTCAACATCACTGAAACGCTGGTCCGCAGCAACGCGGTCGACCTGATCGTGATCGACTCCGTGGCCGCCCTGGTCCCCCGGGCCGAGATCGAAGGGGAGATCGGCGACACCCACGTCGGACTGCAGGCCCGGATGATGTCCCAGGCCCTGCGCAAGCTGACCTCGGCGATCAGCAAGTCAAAAACCTGCTGCATCTTCATCAACCAAATCCGGATGAAGATCGGTGTGATGTTCGGCAGCCCGGAGACCACGCCCGGAGGGAGGGCGCTGAAATTCTACGCGTCGGTCCGGATCAACATGAGAAGGACCGGCTACATCAAGGACAGCGCCGGGGAGGCGATCGGAAGCCGGACTCACGCCAAGATCGTCAAGAACAAGGTGGCGCCGCCGTTCCGGGAAGCGGAGTTCGACATCATGTACAACGAGGGAATCTCCTGGGCCGGGTCGATCATCGACCTCGGCCTCTCGACCGGGGTCATTGAAAAGAGGGGGACGTCTCTCTCGTATCAAGACACCAGCCTGGGGCGCGGCCGCGAACATGCCCGCGACCTCCTGAAAGAGGATAAAAAATTGGCCGACCGGATCACCGCTGATATTAAAAAATTCTTGCTGGAAAAAGCGAAGACAAAGTAGCGGTCTCATTTATTATGACAACAACCGCGGAACCGGCGGATGAACATGCGCGGGCGTGGGAGAGCGCCCTGCGGCTGCTCAACTATCGGGAACGGAGCCGAAAAGAGATTTTCGACAAGCTGGCCGGCAAGGGCTATTCCGCCGCGGCCATCGGGACGGTCGTTGAAAGGCTGACCCGGCTGGACCTCCTCGATGACGAAAAGTTCGCCCGGCTCTGGGTCCGTTCCCGGGTCAGGTTCAGGCCCCGTGCCGCCTGGCTGATCGGCCGGGAACTGCGCGCGAAGGGGATTGAAGAAGGTCTGGCCCGCCGGGTGATGGATGAAGAGATGCCTCCCGATCGGGAGAGGGAAGCCGTCCGGGAGATGGCCAAGAAGAGGGCCCGGTATTACCGCGGCGAACCGCCGGACGCTGCCCGGCGGAAACTCTTTTTCTACCTGGCCCGCCGGGGCTTTGCATCCGATACGATCCGGGAATGCATCGACGACTTGGTCGGCGGGGATGAGCACGGGGAGTGACGCCTGAGAGATGAGAACAAACCGCCTTATAACCTCACAATAATTAACAATTAAGGTTCTCTCCCATTTTGTGTGCGTAAGTGGCGATAATCTGGATAATATTTAAATGACGAACTCATAATGACGAAACCCGAAAGAATATTAAAATCCAAATGTCCAATGGCATCAGCATCACGGTTTTCTTCTTGCGGGCGATTGGCGAAGAAAGCTCAGAGGACCTTTTGATATTCAGATTAAGTCATTGATTCGTCATCCGCCTTCGCGAGAGCGCCGAAGCCGCTTCGGCGGAGGAGCTTCGACATTCGGATTTAGTCATTCCTAAACATAAGCAACTCACACGAAACGAAAGATAGCCTTAATTTATAATATGAGATCCATTGAAATTCGACACGCGTTCCTCGATTTTTTCGCCGACCGCGGCCACGCGGTCCGGCCCGGCGACAGCCTGGTTCCCTCCGCGGACCCGACACTGATCTTCACCTCGGCGGGGATGGTGCCTTTTAAATCCCTCTGGACCAACGCCCCTCTTGAGTTCACGCGGGCGGTCAGCGTCCAGAAGTGCCTCCGGGTGGGGGGAAAAGACAGTGACCTCGAAAACGTGGGGAGGACGCTGCGCCATCACAGCTTCTTCGAGATGCTGGGCAACTTTTCCTTCGGCGACTACTTCAAGCAGGAGGCCATCGCCTGGGCCTGGGAGTTTGTCGTCGGGGTGATGAAGCTCCCGAAAGAACAGCTCTGGGTCTCCGTCTTCCGGGACGACGATGAAGCTTTCGACATCTGGCGGAAATTCATCGGGGTCCCGGCGGCCAAAATCGTCCGCCTGGGGGAGCAGGATAACTTCTGGGGACCGGCCGGGCTGTCCGGCCCCTGCGGCCCCTGTTCGGAGATCTACTTTGACCGCGGAACGGAGTACGGCTGCGGTCGGGACGGGTGCCGCCCCGGCTGCGACTGCGAGCGCTATTTCGAGTTCTGGAACCTGGTCTTTCCCCAGTTCTATCAGGAAGAGTCGGGGGAGCGGCGGGAACTGGAGCGGCGCGGCATCGACACCGGGATGGGGCTGGAACGTCTGGCGCTTCTCTCCCAGGGCACCGTCAGCAACTACGACATCGACCTCTTCGCCCCCATCATCGCCGCGCTCCGGGAGTTCGCCCGCGGGCCGGACGACCGGCCGTCCCGCGAAGCCTATCACGTGATCGCCGATCACATCCGGGCCCTCACCTTCGTTCTCTCGGAAAATGTCCTGCCGTCAAACGAGGGAAGGGGTTATGTTATGCGGCGGTTGCTCCGGCGAGCGGTCCGCTTCGGCCGCAAGCTGGGACTGACCGATCCCTTCCTCCACCGGCTGGTCCCGGCCGTGGTGGAGGCGATGAGAGATCCGTATCCGGAGCTTCTGGAAAGCCGGGAGCATGTCCGGAGGATCATTCTGGCCGAGGAAGAGCGGTTCGGAGATACCCTGACCCTCGGCCTGGAGAAACTGGATGAGATCGCCGGGTCCCTGAAAGGGGAGGGCGGGAAGATCATCCCCGGGGAAGAGGTATTCAAACTGTCCGACACCTACGGCTTCCCTCCCGAGCTGACCGATGAAATCGCCCGGGAAAAAGGACTTTCGATCGACTGGCGGGCTTTCGATCAGGCCCTGGCAGAACAGCGGGAGCGCGGCCGGCTGGCCTGGAAAGGGCTGGCCGAGCGGGAAGTTCTCCCCGTTTACCATAAAATCCGGAAGAAATGCCTGCCGACCGAATTCTGCGGCTACGGGCAGCTGACATCCCGGGCCCGCATCCTCGCCGTCATCCTCCAGGGTCGGTCAGTGGACAAAGCTCATACAGGGGAGGAGGTGGAGGTGGTCCTCGACCGGACGCCCTTCTATGCCGAGGCGGGCGGGCAGGCGGGGGATGCCGGGGTGATTCAAACCTCCGCCGGCGCGATGGAGGTCTCCGATACCATCAGTCCCCTGGAAGGGCTGATCATCCATCGGGGGCGGATCGTCGCGGGGGAAATCTCTCCGGGCGGGGAAGGGGGGGAGGGGGCCGAGGCCCTGGTCGATCAGGGCCGGCGGCGCCAGATCGAGAGGCATCACACCGCCACCCACCTCCTGCAGCACGCCCTGCGGGAGATGGTGGGCGATCACATCGGGCAGGCCGGATCTTTTGTCGGTCCGGATTACTTCCGGTTTGATTTCTCCCATTTCGAAACCGTCCGGCCGGAAGACCTGTCCCGGGTCGAAGCCCGGGTCAACGAGATGGTCCGGCAGGACTGGCCGGTCAATATCTTCCATCTCTCTCTCGCGGCGGCGAAGAAACAGGGCGCCCTTGCCTTTTTCGGGGAGAAATACGGGGAGACCGTCCGGATGATCGAGGTGGGAGGATTAAGCCGCGAACTCTGCGGGGGGACCCACGTCCGGCGGACCGGCGAGATCGGGCTTTTCCTCCTGCTCAGCGAGAGTTCGGTTGCCTCCGGGGTCCGCCGGATCGAGGCGGTCTGCGGCGAGCGGGCCTCTCAGCGTTCATGGCAGACCCGCAACACCCTTCAGGCCGCGACGGCCTATCTGAAGACCTCCCCGGAAGACCTCCTCAACCGTCTGGAAAAACTGACCGACCGGGTGAAAGCCCTGGAAACCGAGAATAAGAACCTTTTAAAGATACAGGTCTCCGGCAACCTGGCGCACCTGCTCAAAAGCGCCCGGGTGGTCTCGGGCGTGAAGCTGCTCTGTGCCCACCTCGGCGAGACGGAGATGGCCACCCTCCGCTCCGTCGCGGATGATCTCAAGGGCATGCTCGGCTCCGGAATCGCTGTTCTCGGGGGCGCTTCCGGCGGGAAGGTCTACCTGATCGCCGCCGTCACCCCCGACCTGGTAAAGAAGGGTTTTCATGCCGGGGAGATCGTCAAGCAGGCCGCCCGGCTGGTCGGCGGAAGCGGGGGGGGACGGGCCGACCTGGCCCAGGCGGGGGGTAAGGAGCCTGAAAAACTGAAGCAGGCTCTGGAGGCGATCCCGGGGATAATCGATAAAATGGAGGCTTAATTTGCCTGCCTGACTATAATTTTCCGAAGGTAAATTATATGATTGACGACTACCGTTTCGGCCGGATGATAATTGACGGCAGGACCTACGCTTCGGATGTAATCATCTTTCCTGACCGGGTTCAGGGGTCATGGTGGAGGAAGAACGGACATTCGCTCTGCCGGGAGGATATCGAGGACGTTCTTCGAGCAAAGCCGGAGGTGCTGGTGGTCGGGACCGGGGCCGGGGGGGTGATGAAGATCCCCCCCGCCGTCGCGGAGAGGATAAGGGCAGAGGGGATTGAACTGATCGCCCGGGAAACGGCGTCCGCCTGCCGGACATACAATTCCCTCCTCGGGAAAAGGACGGTAATAGGCGCCTTTCACCTGACGTGTTAGGACAATCACGCTCCCGGCGTGGTCAGGCGGCCGCGAACTATGTGTTCTTCCGGCGGATCACATAGAGAGGCCGGTTGACAACCTCGGCGTGGATACCGGCTATGTAGAGCGCGATCAGCCCCAGACAGGTAAGAACGACCCCCACCAGAAACGTAACGAAAACAGCCAGCATGACCGGCCCGGAAAAATTGAGCCTGAGGGGATCGTTAAGGACAAAGTCCTCAATAATGATGAACAGTCCCAGTAACCCGGAAAAGGCGGTGATAACAAGACCAAGGTAACCGGCGATTTTCAAGGGGAAGATGCTCAGGGCGACAAAACTGTTCATGGCCAGGCGAAGCAGTTTTAAAAATGTATAACTTGCCTGGCCGTGCCTGCGTTCACGGGCCTCGAAATATATATATTCGCGGCTGAAACCCAGCCAGTCAATCAGGGCCCGGGACATCCGGTTTCTCTCCGTGAGGTTGTTGAAAGCGTCGATCACGGCTTTATCCAGAAGCCGGAAATCGGTTGTGTCGGGGGTAATGGGAATCGCGGCGATCCGATTGATAATTTTATAAAACAGTGCCGAGCCCATTCGCTTGATCAACTCTTCCTTGCGATATTTTTTTCTGATTCCGACAACCGTTTCCGCTCCTTTCTCCCACTTTTCTATGAACTCGGGGATAAGCTCAACCGGGTGCTGCAGGTCGGCGTCAAGCATGAGGCAGGCGTCGCCACGGCAGTTTTTAATACCGGCGGTGAGGGCGACTTCCTTGCCGAAATTCCGGGTTAGTTCGATATACTTTACCCGGCTGTCGGCCCCGGATATTTTCTCTATAACCCGGGCGCTGTCATCGGTACTGCCGTCATCAATAAAAATGATCTCGCAGTTATACTTATCCGATAGCCGATCGCTTATCCGGACAAGACTTTCATAGATGATCGGGATGTTCCCGGATTCATTATGGACGGGTATAATGATGGAAATCAACTTTTTCATTACAATCAACAGAAAGTATAGTGAATAACCAGTCGAAAAGCAAACCGATAGTTTCCCGGGATCCTCTGGTCACGATTATTATCGCGTTCCGTCATCCCGGAGAATATGTACGGGAAAGCCTGGAGAAGATCGGGGAACTCGATTACCGGAATTTCGAGGTGATCCTTCTTCCCGACGAACACATGGAAGAGATCGGGCCGGAAATAACAATCATCCCCACCGGCCCGGTCGGGCCGCCCCGGAAGAGAGACATCGGGGCGGAACAGGCCCGGGGGGAGATACTCGCTTTTATCGATGACGACGCGCATCCCCTGCCGGACTGGCTGAAGAGGGCGGTTCCCCTGTTCAGTGACGACTCGATCGCGGCGGTCGGGGGGCCGGCCATGACCCCGCCGGAAGATGACCTCTCCCGGCAGGCAGGAGGACGTGTTCTCTCCTCCTTTATGGTGGGCGGGTTCCATAGCTTTCGAAGCGTACCGGACAAAAAGAGACTGGTGGATGATTACCCGACCAGCAATCTCCTGGTCCGTAAAACGGCGTTCATGCGGGTGGGCGGATTCAACTCCCCCTACTGGCCGGGGGAGGACACGGTTCTCTGCTGGAAACTGACCCACGAGGCCGGGATGAAAATACTGTATGATCCCGACGTGCGGGTCTGGCACCATCGCCGCCCGCTCTTTAAAAAACACTGGAACCAACTCGGCAATTACGGGCTCCACCGGGGTTATTTCGCCAGGAAATTCCCCCGGACGTCCCGGCGGTTCACTTATTTTCTTCCCTCCCTCTGGACGGCTTTCCTGTTCCTGGGCTGGCTGCCCCTGCTGTTCATCCCCGGCGGAATCTTCCTCTATGCCGCCGCGGTTCTTTTATATTTCCTGGCAGCACTGGTTACCGGGGTGAGCAGCCGGAATCTCAAAATGACTTTCATGGTCGCGGCCGGTATCGTCACCACGCATGTTGTCTATGGCCTTAACTTCATGCGCGGGCTGCTGATTAAACAACTGCCGGAAGAATAAAAGTTAATACCCCTCTACTCTTAAACCCTGAATTCGTTGAAAATGTGTTATATCCCGGGTAATCAAAGGCAACCCATGCATCTTTGCGGTAACTCCTATTAAAAGATCCATAGTTGGTATCGAGATTCCCTTTTTTCGCAAGGTCGATTCCGCCTCTCCATAGCTGGCCGCAAAGGAATAATCCGGGTAGACGACAGTTAGCAGTTTAAACAGGCTATTAACTCGCTGTAATTCCCGCCGAGGATTAGTGGACAAACGGGCTCCTGTCTGAAGTTCACCAAGAGCGAAAACAGACGAAAAAAGTTCAACTCCGGCGAGTGTTTCCAGCTTTTGGACTGCTGGTCCTCTTTTATCTCTTTTTTGTTCCCGCAATAAATCAATCCAGAAAGAAGTATCGAGAAACATGATATTTTACTCCTTTCCAATTACCGGAGAGTTCGCCATTGATTCCTTTCGAGCTCGGATTATTTCTTCGGTTTTATCAAGAGTACTGTCGGATAATGTAATCTTATCGAGATTACGCAACAGATTATCAGCGGTATGAACCGGTTTGAGTCGTCTTTTGATAACCTTGCTGAATGATTCATTTTCCCTTTTCTCCGAGGCCAGTAGATTATAAGCCTCCATGTCGATTGTAATAGTCTTAACCGCCATAATACACCTCCTTGAATTCCTGATTATAAAGTAGCGCCGAAGGCGCTACTTTAAACACACTTAACATGCACTTATATTGAGTGTATGTCAATACGAAAAACAGGGAAAATATTTCAATCTGTATTTCTTCCGGTTATGCTAAACTCTATTTTTCTCTCCGCCCCGATCTTTAATCGGGGCGGAGAGAAAAATAACAATTTACCGTTCTGGAATTTTTAGACTGAGTCTCTTGTCCGCCTCCGGAGAAGATGCGTCTCTGGCACACAATAAAGTGTCTGTGGGAGGGGTTTTCAACCCCGATTCTATCCAGCCTGGATCGGGGTTGGAAACCCTTCCCACAATGGATCTATTGAAACTCCGAAGCAACAAGTTAATTTTTACGCAGCAAAAATTATGAAGATATTATTTTCATATCCTCCCCTGGATACCTCAAAAGGTTTTCCCACCCTGGGGCAGAACCGGCAGTTCCAGTACTTCTCCGAGCCGACATTCATCTATCCGGTCGTCCCCGCCATTGCCGCCACCGGACTCCGCGACGCAGGCCACGAGGTTCTCTGGAATGATTGTCTTGCCGAAGGTATCTGCCGGGAAGAGTACTTCAAGTTGCTCGAGCGCGAAAAACCCGATCTTATCATCTTCGAAACCAAAACCCCGGTCATCAAGGAGCACTGGCAGCTGATTGATGAGATCAAACGCCTACCGTTTACCGCTCACCGCTCACCGCTTACCGTCCTCCTCGGCGATCACGTCACCGCTTTACCGGAAGAATCCATGCAGAACTCACAGGTTGACTTCGTTCTCACCGGCGGCGACTACGACTTCCTCCTGCGCAATTTGTGTGAGAGCCTTGAGCCGGAAAATCCCCCCTTCGACTCCGCTCCCTTCGACTTCGCTCAGGGTCTGCGACAGGATCTTCGACAATCCCCAATACTTCGGCAAGCTCAGCACATGTTCCCCAATACTTCGGCAAGCTCAGCACATGTTCCCCAATCCCTGGAACCGGGAATCTGGTATCGTGAAAGCGGCACAATTAAAACCACCGGTTCCTTTAAACTTGACCATGACCTCGATCAGGCTCCTTCCATCGACCGGCAACTGACCAAATGGGAACTTTATGCTTATAAGAACGGGAACTACCGGCAGACACCGGGCACCTATATCATGAGCGGGCGGGACTGCTGGTGGGGGAAGTGCACCTTCTGCAGCTGGCCCCAGCTCTATCCCAAATTCCGGGTTCGATCGGTCAATAATGTGCTCGATGAGATCGGGATGATTATTAAAAAGTATCCGGTCCGCGAGATCATGGACGATACCGGAACCTTCCCCCGGGGGGAATGGCTGAGAAGCTTCTGCCGGGGCGTCATTCAGCGGGGTTATCACCATAAGATTGGTTTTGACTGTAATTTTAGATTCGGAGCCGCTGACTTTGATGATTACCGGCTGATGAAACAGGCCGGGCTCCGCTTCCTCCTCTTCGGACTGGAGAGCGGCAACCAGGAGACACTGGATCGCCTGAACAAGAACCTGCGGGTCGAAACCATTATCGAGTCCTGCCGGATGGCCAGAAAAGCGGGTCTCTTCCCGCATATCACCATCATGTTCGGCTATCCCTGGGAGAACTATGAGCAGGCCCGCAACACGCTCAAGCTGGGGAAGTATCTCCTGAAAAAAGGCTATGCCTACACCATGCAGGCCACCGTCGTGGTTCCGTACCCCCGAACCCCCCTCTATGAAGAATGCCTGGAGAAGGACTGGCTGCTGACCTCCGACTGGGCTGATTTCGATATGAAACAACCGGTCATGAAGACTCCCTTTCCGGAGAAAGATCTGATGAAACTAGTCCAGGGGATGTACTCGATAGCCTATGATCCCGTATTCCTGGCCAGGAAAATGCTGAGCATCAGGGACTGGGCTGACATTCAATTCTTCCTCCGGGCCGGGAAAAAAGTCTTTGGCCATATCCGTGATTTCAAATCGGAAGAGAACCGGAAAGACTGATTGCCGGACATGCGTGCCGACGTCACAGCAAAAAATAACATTTTTAAGATTTTCCAGCGGAAAATCTTAAAAGATGAGTTCCTCCGCCACACCGCTATAATGTTAGTCGGGACCAAGCTGGGGGATATCTTCAATTTCATCTATCGCCTGGCCATGATCCGCCTCCTTACGGTCAAGGAGTACGGTACCCTGAACTCCCTGATCTCTTTCTCCATGATCGTCCTTTCCTTCTCGCCCTTTCAACCGGCTTTAACCAAATTCATAGCCGGTTATACTGCTCGTCAAGAATGGCCGCGGATTCGTTTTATTGTCCGGAGGTCCTGGCGCGATATTGGTACATTCTCATTAATTATACTTGCTATCTTCCTCATGGCTTCCGGATGGATCGCCGCCTTTTTAAAAATTACGGAAACTCCTTATGTGGCATTACTGGGTTTTTTCATTGCCGGCGGATTGATCATATCTGTCCCAACCGCCTTCATTCAGGGAGCCCAGTTGTTCGTGCCTCTCGCCTATCTCTCGGCTTCTTCCGCTCTCTTTAAGCTGCTGGTCGGAGTCGGGCTTGTGCTTCTGGGCCAAAAGCTGATGATCCCCGGTCTGGCTGTCGGAGGGGCTCTGGGGGGGTATCTTATTGCCCCGCTCTCGGTTATCCTGATTGGGATAATCGTTATTAAAAAACACTTTGTCCGACACCTGGGAATAAAAAATATAGACCCGGCTCCGATCACCATATTTCCGGTTTACCGATACTTCCTTCCCACGGCTCTGGTTATTGGTTCATTCTGGACGCTGACCAATATCGATATTATTCTGGTAAAGCATTTCTTTAGCGATCAAGCGGCCGGATCTTATTCGGTTGCCCAGATGGTGGGATTGATTATCCTTTTTCTCCCGGGGACGATCACACTGGTTCTCTACCCGAAGGCCGCATCTTCTCACGCTAAAAACGTCAGTAGCCGGGTGTTATTGATTAAAGGACTGGTCATCGTAGCCATTTTTTGCCTGCCGGCGGCTTTAATCTGCGGGGTTTTCCCCGGTCAAGTCCTGACCGTGATTAGTGGTAAAAGTAACCCGCAGAGCAATGAACTGGTTTTATGGTTTTCTCTGGCAATGAGTTTATATGCCCTATCCATGTTGGTTATTTATTATCACTTAGCGGTTCATAACACAAAAATTGTTCTTCCACTTATCCTGCTGGCGGCGGCGGAGACCGGGGCGATCTCTCTTTATCATCCAACGTTAATATCGGTGCTCTATATTGTATTCGGGTATTCAGTCATGACTTTCATAGTCTCTCTTTTTATGCTCCGGCACATCCCGAGCGATAGAAAACCGACAAATGAAAGAGCTGATGTTGATCCAAACGTGGAAACCGGGTAGTTATGAACCGAATTGACATCTCTATTATTATTACCACAAAAAATGAAGAGCGGCACATCGGAGACTGCCTCCGTTCTATCAAGGGACAGAGATATCCCCAGGAACGGATAGAGATCATCGTTGTTGACAACAACTCCACCGACAATACCAAGGAAATTGCCTCCCGTTTTAATGCCCGTGTCTACAACAAAGGTCCGGAACGCTCTGTCCAGCGAAATTTCGGGATTTCGAAATCAAGGGGCAGATATATTCTTTACCTGGACGCAGATATGATTTTAAGCAAAGATGTGATTTCTGAATGCTATCAAAAGTGCGAGAAAGAAGGTCTTATAGCTTTATATATTCCGGAAAGGATCATCGGTCAGGGTTTCTGGACAATGGTAAGGGATTTTGAGCGCAGCTTTTACAATGCTACCTGCATAGATGCAGTGAGGTTTGTCCGAAAAGAAGCAGCTGTTTCCATAAACGGTTTTGACGAATCCCTGAATGGACCGGAAGACTGGGATTTTGATCGAAGGATCAAAGACATAGGGCAAGTGGGTATAATAAAAAGCCCCCTGTATCATAACGAGGTCCCGTTCAAATTCGGCAGGTATTTTTCAAAAAAGATTTATTATTCAAAAAATTTCGAACAGTACATTCAGAAATGGGGATCTCCCGACGCCATAACGAGGAGGCAACTAGGTTTTTACTACAGGTTATTTGGCGTATTTATAGAAATCCATAAATGGAAGAAGTTATTACGGCACCCCCTGTTGACTTTTGGAATGTATTTTCTGAGAATTTTGATAGGATTTAACTATTTAATCTACGGTATGAAAACCCATAGAGATAATGCTCATGGATAAACAGCAACTTTATGCTCACCATTACCAAGAACAGCAGGCCTTCTACAAGCAGCACCGATTGGATATGTTCAAGACTTCTGATAGATATCGTATGTTTGTTGATATTATCAAGAAGTATTCCCCGGAACGTTTT
>JAZDIV010000002.1:0-20787 GCA_043804695.1 PVC group bacterium
CCGCGTGGCCGGGCATGGGCTACGTGGCTTCGAAAACGGTCTCCTACCTGGTGGAAACGCTGGGGGCGGACCGTTTCGCGTTTATCAATCCCGATAATTATTTCTCTCCCGCCAGCGTGATCGTTGAAGAGAGCGTGGCTCGTATTCCACCCCTGCCCTCGAGCAATTTTTATTTCTGGAAAAATCGCGTCTCCGGGAGCGACCTGATTCTCTTTCTCGGAGAATCCCAGCCGTCCACGCACCTGCAGATCCGGATGGCGCGCGAGGTGCTCGGCCTCGCGGTCAAGATGGGTGTTTTCAGGCTCTGGACCTTTGCCGCCGCCCCGGCCCCCATTCAGCATAAAGACGTTCCCCGGATCTGGGGGGTGGCCAGCAGCGGGGAGTTGCGGGAATACCTGGCCGGGCACGAGGTCTCTCTTCTGGAGATGGGGCATATCAGCGGGCTGAACGGCCTGCTACTGGGGGCGGCCTCCCAGGTCAGGATCCCCGGCATCTGCCTGCTGGGGGAGATCCCCTATTACACCGTCAATCTGGAAAATCCCCGGGCGGCCGGGGTTATCCTTCATCTTCTCCAGGATCTTTTCTCGCTGCGGATCGACTTCCGGCCGCTTGAGGATGATATTGAAAAATTCGACCAGGAGATCGCCAGCATCGGCAAGAAAGCCCAGGAGACGATGGCCACATTCATTCACCCCGATGACGAGGTGATGGATTTCAGCGGGATGATTGACGAGGAGGAGGAAGAGGAGCCGGGCGAGGAGGAGTCCCGTCCGCTGTCCGATTCCGCCCGGAGACGGATTGAGGAGCTCTTCCGCCTGGTCCGGAGGGACCCTCTCCAGGCTCCCCGCCTGAAAGAAGAGCTCGATAAGTGGGGCGTCTACCCCCTGTTTGAAGACCGGTTTCTCGATCTCTTCCGCGGCGGCGAGGACCGGAGGGATAACTAGCGGTGCCGTAATCAGTAATCAGTGATCGGTAATCAGTGCTCTGCCCGGCGGGGCCATGCCGGTTACTGATTACTGATTACCGATTACATAATTTCTCCCCGGAGATGTTTCATGGGGGACTTTTATCATCAGCGAAAAAGGCTGTTTGCCCTTGCAATCTTCCTGCTCGCCTTTTCTCTCCGGGCCGTTCTTGATCTGATCTTTTTCTCCCGCTCCGGCTGGTTTTCATCTCACCTGATCGAGGTCTGGTATTATTACGGGGTCGCCCGGGGGGTCTACGCGCTCTCCTTCTTTGACCCCACCTATCTTCTTCTCCGGGTGCCGGGGCTGCTCCTCCCCGGCGGGATCCTCTATCAGGCCGTTGTCTTCGAAGCCGCCGTCATCTCCGCCCTGACGGCCGTCCTCATCTTTTACTGGCTCAACCGGCGCTACGGGCGGTCCGCGGGGCTCTGGGGCGGCATCGTCTTCGCCCTCCTCCCCGCCCCGGTGACCCTCTCGCTGGTCAACTTCTCTCACGACCTGGTCCAGGCTCCGCTGGTGGTGCTGTTCTTCTGGTCAATGACGGTGGCGGAACAGGGGGGGGAGAGGAGGGGAAGGGCGCTGGCGGCCGCTTTCGCCTGCCTTTTGCTCGGCCTGATGATCGGCCCCCTGATGGCGGCCGCCCTGGTCATCATGCTCCTTTATTCGATCCGGCTTCTCTTCCAGCGGATGATGGGGCATCATCCCCCGGCCGGGGGGTTCGCGCTCTATCTGCTGGGGCTTGTTCTCCTCAACTACGGACTCTACCTGGTCATGAAGCCCCACCTGCTGGAATGGATCGCGCCTTTGGCCCTGAAGTTCCGGGGGATCGATCTGCTCACCCAGGTCAGGATCCGGGTTGGCGATCTCCAGCCCCTCCCCGCGGACGCCCTCTGGAACCGGTACACCCTTTTTATCTTTTTTCTCCCCTGGGGGCTCTGGACCGCCTTTCGGGAGAGGGATTTTTTCGCCCTGACCTTATTTCTATTCAGCCTTTCTCTTTCCCTGGTCGTGAACCGGGGGGCCCGGCTGCTCGACCTTTCGGTCGTGCTGCTGTCGGCTCTGGCCATCCGGAGCTGGGGCAAACAAGCCGCCGTTGTGACAACGGCGGCGGTGCTTCTTTATATCGGCATCGATCTGCTCTTCCCCGGGAAAAGCGGGGTGATGTACGCCGGGCTCCCCTATGGACTCCTCCATTTATGGGCCGCCCTCCCGGCGGTCTTTGATCCCGCGGCTCGTCCCGATCCGATGTATCTTCGTTGCGGCTGGCTGTTCACCGGATTTTTCACCATGGCTATTGTTCTCAGCTTTCTCCTTCGATTAAAAAAAAGCTGGCCGGTCGGGATCGCCCTTTTCCTGATCGGCTGGCTCCAGGGCAACTGGGTCATGCTGGCCGCCAGCACCAGCACTGACCAGATCGAGTACGAGGCGTACCGCTGGCTGGATGAGAACTCCCGGCCGGGGGAGAAGATCTTCGCCGCCTGGAACCAGGGCTACGTCATCGGAGCGCTCACCCGCCTCTTCCCGGTGACCACCCCGGAACGGATAGATTTTTCCCTGACCCGGCTCTACTGGGAGGAGGAACCCGCCGCCGTCCGGGCCCTGCAGGAATCGGGGGTGCGGTATGTCCATGTCACCAGCCGGTACTTCGGCATCACCGCCGTCAACCGGGAGAATGACACTTTTACCATGCGGGGCAACACCATCATCGGCCCCGAGCCGGTTCATATCCGACGCTTTTCCCGGATGCGCCGGACGCTGCTCTTCCGCCTCCTCTATGAGCCGAAGACGCTGCTCCGCTTCACCTCGATCTATGAGAAGATCGATCCGGAACAGAAGCTGCTGGTGCGGATCTTTAAGGTTGAATAGTCAAAAGTCCTGTATCGAAATACAACAAAGGAGAGGTGGTGATGAAGAAATCAATTCTCGGCGGTGAGCTGTTTTTTGTAGCATTCCTGCTCGTATCGGTTATGTTCTCGCCGGGGCGGGCGGAGACGTACCGGGACGGGATCTATGAGGGCGCCTCTTCCGAGAATCAGTTCGGGAAGGTCCGTCTCGCGGTGGTGATCGAGGGGGGAAAAATAACCGACCTGCAGTATCGGGAGATTCCGGACTGGTATCCGGAAAAGGTGCAAACGGGCATGAAAGAAAAGATCATCGAGAAGCAGTCCCCCCGGGTGGACGCGGTTTCCGGGGCGACGGTCAGCGGCCGCCTGGTCGCCGAGGCAGCCGCCCGGGCCCTGGAAAAAGCGGCGGTTCCCCCGGCGGAGAAGAAAGCCGCTCCCGCTCCCCCGCGGGTTATCCTGGAGACAACCGGGGGGAGGATCGAGCTTGTGCTTTATCCGGAAAAAGCCCCCCCGCGCGGTGGAGAATTTCATCGGTCTGGTCGAGAAGGGATATTATAACGGGGTCATCTTTCACCGCATCATCCCCGGTTTCATGATCCAGGGAGGTGATCCGACGGGTACCGGCCGGGGGGGATCATCCCTCTGGGGGAAGCCCTTCGAGGACGAATTCAGCCCCGGCCTCCGGTTTGACCGCCCCGGGTTGCTGGCGATGGCGAACGCCGGGCCGAACACCAACGGCTCCCAGTTTTTCATCACGGTGGCCGCCACCCCCTGGCTGAACGGCCGCCACACCATCTTCGGGGAGGTGGCTGGCGGCTCCGAGGCGGTCCAGGCGATCGAGCAGGCACCGACCGGCCCCGGCAACCGGCCGACGGAAGAACAGGAGATTCAGAAAGCCACAGTAATCCGGGAAGCGAATTAATCCGATTATTTTTCCTCCGGAAAAATAAGAATGTGCAAGCATTGAACCGACAGTGCAGGGATATTTTAAAGAAAATTCGTGTAATTCAAGTAAGTCGTAGTTTTATTTAGTCGCCCAAACCCCGATAAATCGGGGTAGACTACGCGCGGGCTAAGTTCCTGTTTCGGAATTTCAATAAATGTTGTAGCGGCGGTCTTTAGAGGCTGTCCGGTAAACCCTGAAATGTCATTGCGAGCCCCGAAGGGGCGAAGCAAACTATTTTTTCATTCATAACCGCCTCTTATCCAAAATGATGAGATTGCTTCGTCGCTGCGCTCCTCGCAATGACCTCTAAAATGCCTAAAATCCGAATTATCGGACAGCCTCTTTAGACCGCCAGATAATGGCGACCTGAAGGTCGCCGCTACGAAGTTAGCGCCGAAGGCGCTAAGTTCTGTCTTGCCGGGCATGGGGTTGTGTGGTAATTTATCTTAAGTATTGTTTGGCAATTTCCGGCCGGGGGCGCCTGAAATCGATTATGGGAGTATGACAGCATCGTGAAGAGAGCGGCATCGATCGTGTTCTTTCTCGTCTGCGTGTTCCCCGCCGGGGTCTTCCCGTTCACGGTCAAGACCTCGGATGAAGGGACCTTCCTTGCCTGGCCTCCCGGGAGGACCACAATTTTCTACATGGTCGGCTCCCGGGGAACCGGTTCTCCTTCCGGGCTGGTCGGGGAGTTAGCCCGGGCCTTTCAGTCCTGGGAAGAGAAGGCGCAGGGGGAGGTCAGCTTCATCTACGGAGGCGATCTGGAAAACAGAGAAGCGCTCCAGGACGGGGTCAATACCGTTCTCTGGGTCACGGACGGATGGCAGTACGGCCCGGACATCGCGGCCGTCTCCACCACCTGGCCTTCCGGGGAGACCGGCGGGATCGGCGAAGTTGATGTCGAGTTCAATGGACGGGACTTTGATTGGACGTCCCCCGGCTCGCCCGGGGTCCTGGAGACGGCGCTTCACGAGATTGGCCATCTCCTGGGGGTCGGCCACTCCTTCAACCCCGGCGCCGTGATGCACGATGCCGTCAGGCCGTCCGGCCCGGTCCGCCGGGTCTTGAGCCGGGATGACATCGAGGCCCTCCTCTTTCTCTATCCTCCCCTCGACCGGAAGGTGAACCGGTACGATCTGCCCGTGCTCTTCTACCCCCGGGATTTCCCGGGAGAACCCCCCATCCTCCCCCCCTCGGCGGGGCTTGATCCCGGCCCGGCCCGCTGGGTTACCGCCCTGGGGTCGGCGGATGTCGATAAAGACGGGTACCGCTCGGAAATACTTTCCTCCTGCCGTGACGGGAGCGGCTGGAAGGCGATCGAGGGATGGGAGCTTCCGGATGAGGCAACAGGAGCCCTCCGTCGTCTTTTTCTCCCCGGGGAGATTGCCCCGGCGGGCGAGATCACGGCCATCTCCGGGGTTGATATCGACCGGGACGGGATCAGCGGCGAGGCGGCGGTGCTGGTCCGGCAGGACGGCGGGGAGCGGCTCTATTTTTTTCCGGTTGATCCCGCCGCCGGTCCGGCTCCCGAACCGGTCGCCTCGCTAGCCCTCGCCGCCCCCCCGGCCAATAACCTGATCGGGATGGCCTCCCTGGACGCGGACGGCGACCGGCTCCGGGATGAACTGCTCGTCCTGCGGGCTCGGGCGGGCGGATATTCCCTCCATCTGCACGCCGCCCCTGGCGAGGGAGAGGCAATCGAAATCCCCGACCCCGGCGTCGAGATCGCCGTTCCCGGCCTGCAGGAAGGGGCCCGGCTGCTCGGCCTGGCGGTGCTGGACGCGGACGGAGACGGGGAGGAGAAGGACCTGGTCTTTCTGGAGCTGACATCATCCAGAGAGTACTGGCTGCACGCTTTCCGCCTCGTCGGCCTTCCCGACCGCGCCGTTTTCGACATCGCCTACCTCACCTCTGCCCGCCTGCCGGGCGGGGCACATACGGTCCTCCCCGCCAAAATGGCCGCCCTCGATCTCAACCGGGACGGCTACTACACCGAGCTGATTATTTTCTCCCCGGCGGAGTAACCGGCGGCCGGCCTTCCCGGACTTTTTTATCCGCGGCTTCTTTTTACCCATTGTTTCCTGGTGTGCTTTCCGCTTGGTCGGGGTCGGAACGGAAACCCCGATCAGGCGATGCCGCCCCGGTCAAGCGGTCTATTTTTAGTCGTGCTCTCCGCGGCCTTCGTGATAGGATTAACCCGATTTATTCATAATTTTTCGTGAACTCAATCGCGTCTTCAGGCGTATCAGAGAATACAGAATGGCTCAGACCGACGAGCAATTGATCGAGTTATGCAAGCGGAAAAAGATCGCTGCGCTGGAAGAGCTTCTGGCCAGGCATCAGGATCCGCTGATGGCTTTTATTTATTCCGTGGTCAGGGACTATCACCTGGCCGAGGACATCTTCCAGGAGGCGTTTATCCGGGTCTACCGGGAGGCCCGGCGGTTCCGGAGCGGCGGCAAGTTTAAGACCTGGCTCTACACCATCGCCCTCAATCTCTGCCGGGACGCCCTCCGGAAAGCCCGCCGCCGGCCGACCGTACCGCTGGAGATGGAGATGCCGCTACAGGATGGAGAATCATCGCGCCGGCTGATCGATGTGGTTGTCGGCCGCGGTCCCGACCCCCGGGAGGAGGCGGGCGGTCGGGAGCTGGAAGCGGTCTTCCGCCGGGAACTGGCAGGGCTCTCCGATGGGCACCGGCAGGTGGTGGTCCTGAGCCGGCTGAACGGCTGGAAGTATCATGAAATCGCGGATATCATGGGGATCCCCTCCGGGACCGTCCGTTCTCGGTTGCACTACGCGCTGGAGTATCTTCGAAAAAAAATGGCCGGACTAAATAGTCACCAAGGCACCAAGACACGAAAAAAGTGAAAAAAGAGTATTTTAATTTACCGGTATTGCCTCAATGGAATCGCAATAGTCTTGGATCAAAACATAAAGTAGCGAGCGCAGCGAGCTAATTTACATGAAAACATGTGACGAGTTACAGGGCTATATATTTGACCGCGTGCTGGGAGAATCCCTTCCGCCGACGGCTGAAGAGGCGGTCAGCAAACATCTACGCTGCTGCCCGGCCTGCCGGAAGATCCATGAAGATGCCCGGAAAGTCTGGGGATCATTGGAAGCCATAAAAGAAGTGCGGTTCCCGCGCAGCCTCTCCCGTAACGTGCTCGGGGAGGCGGTCTTCCGTCCGGCCTTCATCCGCTTCTTTGGCCGGCCGCTTTCCTTCCGGCAGGCTTCCCTGATCGCGGCGGCGGCAACGGTGGTTATTGCCTCCGGCCTTCTTCTTGTTTTTCATGGGTTTCACCCCGGAGAACAAGCGGGGAGGCGGACATTCATCCGCGAGGCCGGCACCTTTCATCCCCGCCAAATCCCGTCCCCCGATCTGACGGTGACGCTGGACGATTATCTGGAAAAGACCAGAAATATTCTTGGCGGCGTCCGGGATGGCGCTTATAATACCTGGGGCTCGGTTCTGTCGGAGATCATCTCCCGGGATATCCAGGGGCGCTCGAATTATCTCCTGGAGAACTCGGCTCTCCCCCCGGCCGCCCGCCCTGTCGTTGGCAGCCTCCACGATGCTTTCTGGCGGATGCTCCAATGCGGCCGGGGCCGGGAGACGGAAGAGATCCGGCTGCCCCCGGGGATAGACCCGTCGGCGCTGGTGGGGGAGATCGATAGATATAAGTGCCTGAAATGATGGAACAATAATTATTAGCCACCAAGGCACAAAGGCACCAAGAAAAGAGTAAGAAACTCACCTCATGTGGTTTTTTCTTGGTGTCTTGGTGTCTTAGTGGCAAAAGTAGCGAGCGCAGCGAGCTAATTTATATGTTGACCAGGAGGCAGATAACACTCATCAACCTGGTTCTGGCCGCCCTCCTGATCGGAGGGGGGGCTTACCTGATCTGGTCATGCCTGCAGCCTCGGCCGGGGGGAGACGAAAGCGCCGGCGCCGGCGGGCCCCGGCACGGCCTTTCGGTTCCCACGCCGCCCGGCCGGCCGTACTATGAGGTTATTGTCAGCCGCGATCTCTGGAGGGAGAAGTTCGCCGCCCCGGTCGAGGGGCCGCCGCCGACGCCTCCTCCGCCGGCCGTCCCTCCGCCCAACTTGAATCTGCTCGGCACCTCTATCCAGCGCGACTCTTCGAAGAGCACGGCCATCATTGAAGAGGTGGCGAACAAGACGCAGCACCTCTCCCGCGTGGGCGATGTGGTGGCCGGAGCGACGGTTCTGGAGATCCAGCGGAATCAGGTTGTTCTGGAGCACATGGGAAACGTCTTCATCATCTCCGCTTTCAAGGACAGCATCAAGGTGGAAAAGGGATCGATCCCGCTCAGCCGGGTGTTTCGGCCCCTGGGAAAGAATCAATGGCTGATCAGCAAGCAGGGTCTCTGGAAGCTGATAGCGAATAACAAGTGGCTGGTGAGCAGCAAGGGGCTCTGGAAATACATCGGCGTCGAGAAAATACAGATAAAAATAAATGAAGTCCAGGCGGAGATCATGAAGGCGCTGTCCAATGTCGGCTGTCGGACCTACTATCCGCCCGGGAAGCCGCGGCAGGGAGACGCGGAAGGCTACGAAATTCTGGTTCTCCCCCCCCGCCATCTGGCGATGCACCTGGGGATCAAGCAGGGCGACATTATCCGCACGGTTAATGAGAAGATGATCACCGGCAAGCAGAAGGCCCTGGAACTCCTCCAGGAGGTTCAGGATGCGGAGGTTGTGATCGTTGAGATAAAACGCGAAGGAGAACTCATTCAGCTGGAGTATCGGATTCAGGTTGAGCTGCTGGAACTATAATCTTATTTTTCCTCCGGAAAAATAAATAAAGAGAACTGATTTATGATGAAAGAAGCAGGAAGATGGATAGCGGTGATCAGCCTGGGGGCGCTCCTCGGACTGCTGGTCTTCCCCGGTTTTTCCCGATCTCAAACCATCGACTACGATGAGGACGAGGGAATGGTCAACATGGATTTCGAGAATGTCGACATCCGGGTGGTGATCAAGTATATCAGCGACCTGACCGGGAAAAACTTCATTATCGACCAGAACGTGCGCGGCCCGGTTACCGTTATCTCCCCCACCAAAATACCCCTGGACGAGGTCTACCGGGTCTTCGAGTCGATACTGGAAGTCCGTGGTTTCGTCACTGTTCCTTCCGGGAAGGTCATCAAGATTGCCACCAAGAAGGACGCGAGCCAGCGGAACATCGCCATGTCGGTCGGCGACAATCTGGAGCAGATCGTCCCGGAAGACACGATCGTGACCCAGCTGATTCCGCTCCAGTACGCGTCGGTCGAGAAAATCCGGACCGCCCTCGGCCAGCTCTTCTCCAAAGACTCCAGCGTCATCGCCTACCCGACCACCAACACGCTGATCGTCACCGACATCTCTTCAAACATCCACCGCCTGGTTCAGATTATCAAGGAACTCGATATCCCCGGCTACGAGACCAAGATCACGGTTGTTCCCATCCGCTATGCCGCCTCCGCAACGCTCTCCGCCGAGCTGGCCCAGGTGATCGAGGAGGCCGGGGAGGTCCCCGGGGCGCCCCCGACGCCGCGCCGCCGGCAGCGGGACCAGCTTCAGTCAAGCGAGAAGAACCTGAAGATCATCCCCGACGACCGGACCAACTCCCTGATCATCCTCGCCAATGCCGAGGACACCAAGCTGGTCCTGGACCTGATCAAGCGCCTGGACATCGAGACCGAACGCACCAATATCCACGTTTATTTTCTCAAGAACACCAACGCCGAGGACATGGCCAAGGTCCTCAACAACATCGTCTCCAAGCGGAAGCCAAAGGGGGGGGAGGAGCCGGTTCTGATCAGCGAGGACAAGGGGACCAACGCCCTGATCATTGACGCCACCCAGGAGTCTTACGGAGACGTGGTGAAAATCGTCCAGAAGCTCGACGTTGTCCGCGACCAGGTCCTGGTCGAGGTTCTCCTGGCCGAGATCTCCTACGACAAGACCTTCGAGCTGGGGGTGGAATGGATCGACATGGATAATAATGGACAGGGTTTCCCGAACGTCTCGGAGATGAAGGCCGGCCGGAGCAACGCCGAGGGGTTTGCCCAGTCGGTCTTCACCGGCAGCCTCTCCAGCTGGGCTTCCGCCGGTGAGGGGAGGTCCTCCCCGGGCGTGAGCGGCGTGTCGCTTGGCTTCATCCAGAAAATGGCCGGCACCGGGACCAGCCTCCCCGACTTCGCGGTGATGCTCCACGCTCTCCAGACCAATCAGGATGTCAATATTTTGGCCACCCCGCAGATCCTGACGATGGACAACGAAGAGGCGAAGATCAAGGTCGTCCGGAACATCCCCTACGTGACCAAGCTGGAGACGAACACGAATAACGACAACTACCTGCAGAACATTGAGTACAAGGATGTCGGGATCGAGCTGACCATCACCCCCCACATCAGCAAGGCCCAGATGGTCCGGATGGAGATTCACCAGAAGATATCGAGCCTCCTGGGCGGCTCGGAGGTCTCGGGGGTCAGGCTCACCCCGGAGACCTTCGACCGGGAGACCGAGACCTCGGTGGTCGTGAAGGATAAGCACACCATCGTGATCGGGGGGCTGATCAGGGACGACTATACCGAGACCGAGGACAAGATCCCCATCCTGGGCGATATCCCGCTTCTCGGCAACCTCTTCCGGTCCACCACCACCCGGAAGGAGAAGATCAACCTCCTGATCTTTATCACCCCCCGGGTGGTCCGGACCACCCAGCAGATCGCCGACCTGACCAATCTGAAGCGCCGTAACTCACCGGAAGTCGACGTCATAATGAAAGCGCAGGAGGACGAGATCGCCCGGCGGGAGTACGACGTCCGGTCGCAGGAGGAGGTTGCTTACCGGGACCTGAAAGCCCGGTATGCTTCCCAGATCGGGAAGATGAAGGAGTATGAAGAGGCGAATATCCAGCCGGCGGCGGATGAGTCCGCCGCCGCCCGGGAAGAGGGAGGCGAGATTGGCCCGGATAGAACCTCGGGCGTGGCACCACCTCGTCGCTCCTTCCTGGACAGTCTCCCGAAGGTCTCCTTCGGCCGGGACAAGGAGAGCGAGGAAAAGCAGAAGGGCACCGGGCGGTACCATAAGTAGTAAGGCAGGAACATCGAACATCCAACATCGAACGTCGAAAGGGAGCCCCGAAGGGGCAGCTTGCTCTGTCGAGGATCCTGAGCGGAGCCGAAGGAAGCGAAGTCGAAGGGATAGAAAATAGGCCAGGGTGTCAGCCCTGGTACCTCATGACATAGGACCAGAGGTTGTGATAGCAAATCAAACAGTCGAAGAGATTCTGCTGGCCGACGGCGCCGTGGATCAGAAAACCGTTGATAAAGCCCGGGAACGGCAGGCGGATCGCGATCAGGGGCGGCTCCTGGGCGATATCCTGCTCGAGATGGGCGCCATCAGCCAGGAGCAGTACCGCCGGGCGCTCAGCCGCCAGCTCCACCTCCCCTATCTCGATTCGCTCTCGGAGGAGATGGTCGATAAGGCGCTGGTCGCCCGGGTTCCCCTCACCTTTCTGCTGGCCCATCAGCTGATCCCCCTCGCCGAGAAGAACGGCCTGGTCACCGTTGCCATGGCCAACCCCCTCGAGGTGCAGCCCCTGGATGACTTGCGCCTTCTGCTGGAAAAGGAGGTCAAGCCCATTGTCTGCGCTCCCGATGAGATCGTCCGGATCGCCAACCGCTCGTACGGCCACGCCGACGGGGCGGCCGAGGCGATGCTGGAAGGGATGGAAGAAGAGGGGGAGGGCCCCGAGCTGGTGACGCTGTCCGATCAGGCGGAGGACCTCCTGGACATCGCCACCAAGGCCCCGGTGATCAAGCTGGTGAACCTGATCCTGTTTGAAGCGGTGAAAGCCCGGGCCAGCGACATTCACATCGAGCCGTTTGAGAAGGAACTCCGGGTGCGTTACCGGATTGACGGCGTTCTTTACGAAGCGCTCTCCCCGCCCAAGCAGTATCAGTCCGCCATCACCTCCCGGGTGAAGATCATGGCCAATCTGAATATCGCCGAGAAGCGCCTGCCCCAGGACGGCCGGATCAAGATCAAGATCACCGACCGGGAGATCGATCTCCGGGTCTCCGTGGTCCCGATTTCGTTCGGGGAAAGGGTCGTGCTCCGTCTCCTCGACCGCTCGGCCCAGCTCTACAGCCTCCACGACCTGGGGATGAGCGACGACCGGCTGGCCCTCTTCGCCCGGCTGCTCAAGCTCTCCCACGGCATCATCCTGGTGACCGGCCCGACCGGCTCCGGCAAGACCACCACCCTCTACGCCGCCCTCAGCACCGTGAACTCGATGGAGCAGAACATCATCACCGTTGAGGATCCGGTGGAGTATCAGATCCCCGGGATCGGGCAGATCCAGGTGAACCCCAAGATCGGTCTCACCTTCGCCAACGGTCTTCGCTCGATCCTCCGGCAGGACCCCGACGTTGTTCTGATCGGGGAGATGAGGGATCACGAGACCGCCGAGATCGCGATTCAGGCCAGCCTGACCGGGCACCTGGTCTTCTCGACGCTCCACACCAACGACGCCGCCGGCGCGATCACCCGTCTCATCGATATGGGTGTGGAACCGTACCTGGTCTCTTCCTCGGTGGTGGGGATCATGGCCCAGCGGCTGGTGCGGACGATCTGTCCCCACTGCCGGGAGAGCTACCATCCTACCGATGAGATGCTCCGGGAGATCGGCCTCGCCATGGACTCCATCCCGGAGAAGACGCTCTATCGCGGCGCGGGGTGCGAACACTGCTTCCACTCGGGCTACATGGGGAGGAGCGGCATCTTCGAAATCCTCCTGGTGGACGACAAGATCCGCCGGATGGTTCTGGAGCGGACCAATACCGGCGTGATCAAGAAGGCGGCGCTGAAGAAGGGGATGCTGACCCTGCGGATGGACGGTGCCCGGAAGGTGACGGAAGGCATCACGACCATCGAAGAGGTGATCCGGGTGACCCAGGAGGACATCATCGAAGTATAAATTAGCTCGCTGCGCTCGCAAATTTATAATGGACCCGACTTCGTCGGGTCTATGCCCTGAATAGAAGTATACAATTTTATGGTAATGCCTTGATGAATAAGTTCTTATCAACCAACAGACCTCCGACTGAGTCAGTCGGAGGTCCGAATAAATTAGCGACCGAAGGGAGCTAATTTATATGGCAGTTTTTGATTACAAGGCACTGAATACCCATGGAGAGCAGGTGAGCGGGATCATCGACGCCGACAGCCCGGCCGACGCGCGGGCCAAACTCCGGCGTCAGGGGGTCTTTCCGACCGAAGTGTCGGAGTCGGACGCGAAGGTCGACCTGAGGAGCGACCAGGCCCTTACCCGTCTTCTGCACCGGGTCAAGGCCGGAGATGTGGCGATCTTCACCCGCCAGACCGCCACCCTCCTCAGCTCGGGCCTCCAGCTGGTCCAGTCCCTGAACGCGCTGATCGACCAGCTGGAGAAGAGCCCCCTGAAGAGGGTGATCATCAAGGTCCGCGACGATGTCAACGCGGGGATGACTTTCGGGGATGCGCTCCGGGGGTTTCCCCGGGTCTTCCCGCCGCTTTACACCAACATGATCCAGGCCGGCGAAGCGGCCGGCGCCCTGGACGTGGTCCTGGAACGGCTGGCCGACCTGACGGAGAAAAACGTGAAGATGCGCAATCACATCCGGTCGGTCATGGTCTACCCGATCCTGGTGGCCTGCATCGGTGTTGCGGTCATCATTTTTCTTCTGGTCAACGTGGTCCCCACCATCACCAGCATCTTTGCCGAGACCCAGCAGGCGTTGCCGCTCCCCACGGTCTTTCTCCTTTCGGTCAGCGACTTCATGCGGGGATACTGGTGGGCCCTGATCCTGATCGCCGCGGGCCTCTATCTCATCTTCGCGTTCTGGAAAAAGGGGTCCCGGGGGAGATCTTTCATCGACCGGCTCAAGCTCCGCCTTCCCCTCTTCGGACCGCTGATCCGGAAGATCGCGGTCGTCAGGTTCACCCGGACCCTGGCCACGCTTCTCTCCAGCGGCGCGCCCCTGATCGAATCCCTAAGTATCGTCAGGAACATTGTCAACAACACCTCCATCGCCGGTTCGATTGATAATGCGATCGAATCGATCCGGGCCGGTCAGTCCATCGCCGGCCCCTTCCGGAAGAGCCGGGTCTTCCCGCCGATCGTGGTGCACATGATATCGGTCGGAGAAACCAGCGGCGCCCTGGAGCCGATGCTGGAAAAGATCGCCGGGTCATATGAGGATGAAGTCGAGACGACGGTGAGCGCGCTCACCTCTCTTCTGGAACCGATCATGATCGTGATCATGGGGGTGGTGGTCGGCTACATCGTTCTCTCCATTCTTCTCCCCATCTTCCAGATGAGCCAGGTGATAGCTTAGAAAAAGTGCCTAAAGTGTGAAGTTTGAAGTGCCTAAAGTTGAAAAAAGTGCCTAAAGTTTAAAGTGCCTAAAGTTTAAAGTTAGTTTCTGCCTAGGTTTATTCACGTCTGCCGCGGGCAGGCATAAATCGGGTTGATCTTGAGCAATGACAGATTCATTCATTAATTAACTGCTTCGGAATTTCACTAACTGTCAAAATGCTAAACGACAGAGCGTTCACCGCCGGCAACGGCGATTATTCTAACTTTAGGCACTTTAGGCACTTCTCCACCGGAGGCGGATCAGCCTCTGGCTGAAAACTTTAGGCACTTTCATACGAGGAGGCAGTAGATGAAAAACAAAGGAAAAAATGCCCTTGGAAACCCCGGTTTTACGCTCGTCGAGTTGATGGTGGTGATCGCGATCATCGGCTTTCTGGCCGCCGTCATCGTTCCCAAGTTCTTCCAGCAGATCGGGAAAGGGCAGCGGGGCGCCGCCAAGGCGGAGGTCAGGCAGATCGAGGTGGCCCTGGGGATGTATTTCGCCGATGAATACGCCTACCCGGACTCGCTCTCGGCCCTGGTCCCAAAGTACCTGCCGAGGGTTCCGAAGGATCCCTGGAAAAATCCGTACTATTACAACCCTGCCAGTCAGCACAGCCAGGAATTTGACCTCGCGTCATTCGGCAAAGACGGGTCCGCGGGAGGCACCGGTGATAACGAAGACATCACCAACTGGGACATTCAAGGGGAAGAAGGGAAGTAGGGGCGAACCCCTGTGTTCGCCCGGATGTTAAAAGAATGAACGTTGAACCGTGCGAAACGGAGGGAGCGTCGCATCTATCCGGCAACGGAGGTTTTCGGGATTCAACCGCCTGGCAGCGGGGGTTCTCGCTGATCGAGCTCTCGGTGGTCCTGATCCTGATCGGTGTGGTTGTCATGGTCACGTTCCCGAAACTGGCCGGCCTGTTTTCCGGGCGGCGGCTGAAAGGCTTCTGCCGGGAGCTGGCCGGCACGCTTGATTACACCCGTTCCCGGGCGGTCATCGAGGGGCGCCCCCAGACCTTTTATATCGATGGCGAACGGAAAGAATACTGGGTCGGCCGGCCGGAGGAAGCAAGCGGCGATTTCGGAGGCTCTGAGGAGGATGCCGTGATCAGAAAATGGAAGATACCGGAGGGGATCAGCGTGAAGCGGCTGGAGCTCGGCACCCGGGTCGTCGACCGGTACACTCCCGTCATCAGATTTTATCCCCGGGGAAATTCCAACGGCGCGGACATTTTCCTGGAAACCGACCAGGGTGACCGGGCTGTGATCAAGGTCAAACCGTACACCGGGAGATCGCAGGTCGTCGTGGAAAAATGAGCCGTCGCCAACGTAAAACAAAGCGTGTTCGGCCGCCCCGCCGCCGGTCTGCAGGGGAGCCAACCCGGCCGGGAGGGAGCGGGGGGTTCACTCTCCTCGAGGTGATGATCGCCGTCGCCGTTCTGTCCGCGGGGGTTGTCCCGTTGCTGGTGGTGCACGCCGCCACGGTTAATAATCTCCGCCGGGCCCGGGAAATGACCCGGGCCGGTTTTCTCGCCCGGGACCGTCTCGCCACCCTGGAGACGCTCGGCTTCGACGCCCTGGCCAGCGAGGCGGGATCATCCGGGGCGGCCCTGCCGTCCGACCGGGATGATGAGGTGCCGGTTTTTCTCGCGGTCGAAGAAAAGACCGAAAATGTGGAGGATTTCCTGATCGAGGCGGATGTCGCCGTCCGGCCGAAGTTTAAGGCCCCGGCAGGGGAAAAAGACCGGGCGGGCATTCAGCTCGGCTCGTATATTGCCAGCCTCTATTTCGAGCCGGAAGAAGAAGAAACAGCGGAGGAATGACGGGCAGTGCCGGCCAAACCGTCAGCACGGGTTTTCGCCCTGAAGGCGGAATGCGGCTTCACCGTTATCGAGATCCTGATCGCCGTCGCCCTGGGGGCGGTGATCCTCGCCACCGTGTACGGGGCGTATCACATGGTGGTCAAAACGACCATGAACTACAGCAGCGTTTCCGACACCTATCAGACGGCCCGGATCGTCCTGGACACGCTGGCCAAGGAGATCAGCGGGGCCTATCAGCCGCTTTTTGCGAAAAAGGGCAAGATGTTTCTGGGGGTGGACGAGTGGTACGCCGGGCTGGAAAACGATACGCTGAGCATGGTGACCACCACCTGCATCAGGGGGGGGGAGGTGGAGACCGGGCACGACACCTACGAGGTGAGCTACTACCTGGGCCGGGGGGAAGACGACGGCCTCCTCTATATGAAGATGGCCCCGTATTTCAGCCTGGAGGAGCCGTTCGGGGAGGGGGAAGAGGTTGTCATGGCCGAGAACGTCCGGTCTCTGGACTTTAAATACTTTGATGGGACGGAGTGGGTGGAGACCTGGGGCGGAGAAGAGCCGTCGGCGGGAGACGAGGAGGCGCCAGCCCTTCCCTACGGGGTTCGGATCACCGTCTCCCTGGGCCCGCCGGGGGAGAAAGCGCCGGCCCGCTTCAGCACGGTCGCCTATCTTCCGATGACCCCCCGGCTGAAGGAGGAGGAGGAGATAATAGAGGAATAAATATCGAATAACGAATAGCGAACGACGAATGTCGAAGGAAGAAATAACAAGAAATCCTAAGATTTTAATCGATGCTCGGGGTAATGGCTATTATCTCTTTCCCATTCAATCACATTCAATCGTCTGTTAATAAGGAGTCCGAGGCCGGTGTTGTTCTGCTGACGGTCGTACTGGTGATCGCCCTCCTGGGGGTGCTGGTGATGCAGTACAATTATCTCAGCGCTCTTGATGTGAAGATGGCGGCCGGCGCCCGGGACAACCTGGAAGCGTATTACCTGGCCCAGGCCGGCCTGAACCGGGCGATTTACCTGCTGGAGGAAGACAAGCTGGAAGAACTGGAGGAAGCGCAGGCCGATGAATCGGCGGCCGGAGTTCAGCAAAGCGTTTCGAGCGAAGACGAAGAGACCGGTGTCGACAGCCTGGATGAGCCCTGGGCGCTTGCCTGGACGCCGCAATCGCTCGGTTCGGGGACGTACTATTTCAAGATTGTTGATGAAGACCGGAAGTTCAACCTGAACCTTCTTCTCGAGGACGCGGTTAAGGAGGTCGCCGCGGCGCGGGCGTTCCTCGCCGGCGGCGAAGAGGAGAAGGAGGACGAAAAAGAGCGGCCGGCCGAGGAGAAGCGGAAGGAGGGGAAAGAGGAGAAAAAAGAAGAAAAGGGGAAGACGGATGAGGAGGAGGAGACGGATGAGGATGATGATGAAATCGAGATAGATGACGAATCGCCCGAGTACCTGGCTCTCGCCCTGCTTCTGGAAAAACTCCGGGAACTGGCCGACGAGGCGGACGGGATCGACCCTTTTGCCCGCTCGCTCTTTGACACCCCGAAAGGGACCATGAACGCGATCGTTGACTGGTTTGAAGATGAGCCGGGCGGAGATACGTCTGCCATCGAGCGGAGCGGCCCGGTGGAGGCCTTCGGGGAGTTGTCCCTGATCAAGGACATGAGCCGGGAAATGTTGCTCGGCTCGCCCCTTCGGGAGGAAATCGAAGTCAAAAAGGAGGAGGGTGAGCTGGAGCTGATCGATCCCTGGGCGGTGAAGCCTTTTTCCGGGCTCAGGGGCTATTTGACCGTTTACGGGGACGGGAAGGTCAATATCAATACCGCCCCCCGGGAGGTTCTGGAGGTCATGCTCCAGGACGAGGATGACGATCAGATGAGCCTGGCCGCAGATATCATCGCCGCCCGGGGGGAACTCCCCTTTGAATCGGTCGAAGCGGTTAATGACGACGAGTATCTGAGCGAGAAGATCAAGGATAAGTTTCTTGAACGGTTCAAGGTCGACAGCGAGTATTTCAATATTCTTTCCGAGGGGAGGGTGGGGGAGACGACCGCCCGGATTCGGGCCGTTGTCCAGCGCCAGGAGGACCGGATCGTGATCTGCTACTGGCGCTACGAAGGCCGTTAATCTTATTTTTCTCCGAAAAATAAGAGTTTATTATGAAAATAATGGAAATGTTTCAGAACGGGTCGGCGCCGGCGCCCAGTTGCCGGGCGATCGAGATCGGAACGACGGGCATCCGGATCGCCGCCCTGAAGAAGTCGGGCAGGAAAGCCCGGCTGACCGATCTCCGGGTGCTCCCGATACCCCGGGATCGCCCGGGGGCCGCTCCCCCCGGGACGGTGCTGGATCTTCTCCGGTCCCTGGTCCGGGGGAAGGCGCTGAAGGAGGAAGTCATCTGCACCGCCCTTCCGGTCCATCGGATCTTTGTCCGGAGCCTGGAACTGCCCTTCACCAGGATCTCCCAGATCCGGCAGGTGATCGCCGCGGAGGCGGAACTGCATGTCCCTTTCCCCCTGGAGCAGATCATCATTGACTCCTGGCCGGTTGAGGAATTGGAGGGGGGAAGGACCCGGGTGATAATGATGGCGGCGAAAAAGACCGTTCTGGAAGACCACCTCCGGATGATGGCCGAGGCCGGCATCGACCCGACGAAGGTGAACGTCGATCTGCTCGGGTTCTGCCGGGCCTATGCGTGTTCGCCGCACCTCCCCCCCGAAGAGGTGACGATGCTCCTGGAAATCGGGGCTGTTCACACCGGCGTCGCCTTTATTCTGGGGGGAACGGTGGTTTCCCTGAGAAGTTTTTCCTGGGGCGGGGATACGGTCACAGCCCTGATCATGGAAGAGATGGGCTGCGGCTTCCCCGAGGCGGAGTCGATGAAGATCTCCGCGTCTTCGCTTTTGGGCGGGGAGGACCGGATCGCTCAGGCCGCCGCTCCCGCCTTCAGCCGTCTGGAGACCGAGTTGCTGAGGACGATCAGCTCCGCTTCCGCGGTCACGGGAGGGCGCTCCCCGCGGAATCTCATCCTCACGGGGGGCGGGGGCCGGCAGGCCGGTTTGCTGGAGTATCTGTCCAGCCGGCTTGACCTGACCCCTCTGGAGATCAGGCCGTTTTTGGAAGTGGTTTCAAAAAAGTTCCCGGACCGCCCGCCCGCCGCCCGGGGCGCCCTGGGGCTGGCCCTGAGCGAGATTACGGCCGCGCCGGCCCGGATCGACTTTCGCCGGGACGAGTTCGCGTTCCAGGGGTCCTGGAAGAAGATCCGCCGTCGCCTTTTCATCACCGCCGGCCTGGCCGCCGCCCTGATCGCCATCCTGGCCCTGGGTCTTTTCTGGAAAATCCGGCTGGAAAAGCGGGCGTCGGAAGACCTGGCCCGCCGGATCCGGCTGATCGTGCGCCGTAACTTCCCGGAAGCGCCCGTGCCGGAACCGGGGAGCGAGCTGAAGGCGATGAAAGAGGCAGTGGAAAAGGTCCGGCAGGAGCTAACGGTCTATCATGAGATGGTCTCCGTCTCGGCGCTCGATCTCCTGCGGGAGATCAGCCGGACGATCCCCGATGCCATCAGGGTCCAGGTGGTCATTATGGACATCGATGAAAAGCGGGTGCTTTTCCGGGGAAGGACCGGCAATTATCGTTCGATGGAATTGATCAAAAACGCCCTCGCCCAATCGGATTACTTCGCCGGCGATCAGATCCGGGAGTCGAAGGAGGCCAAGACACTGGAAAAAAACGGTGAGCTGCAGACGGTGGAATTCGAGTACTATATCCCCCTCGCTCAGCGCGAAGGGAGTTAATTTAATAATTATTAGCCACCAAGGCACGAAGGCACCAAGAAAGAGAAAAAAGGGCAAAATACTCACCTTATTTGATTCTCCTTGGTGTCCTGGTGTCTTAGTGGCGAAAAGTCGCGCCGGAGGCGCTAATTCGTAATGGGGCTGAAAAAAAGAGAAAAACGCACCCTGATCATGGGGGGGGCGGCGGCCGCGGTCATCTTCCTCCTCTGGTATTTTTATCTCTCGGAAAACTCTCTTTATAACCGGTGGACGAACCTCCTGGACGAGGTGGCCGCCCGGGAGAACACCCTGGCGCAGATGATTCGTCTGCAGACACAGTATCGCCGGCTCGATCAGGAGATCGGAACCGTCACCGACCGGATGTCCGGCGGCGAAGAGGGGGGCACGCTCAAGGGTTTTCTGGAGAAGCTGATCAAAGAGCAGGCCCCGTCCGCCCGGCTGCGGCGGATGCCGTCCCGTGACGCTACCGCCGAGGGTCTCTATCGCCAGACCTTCGTAACCATCGACCTGGAGAATGTCACCATCCCGGAGCTGGTGAATATCATGGCCGGGATGGAGTCCGCCCCGGAAGGGCTGAAGGTGCAGAAGCTGAAGGTTATTCTGGAACGCAAGGGAGAAGAGATGCTGGAGGCGGTCATCATTGCGGTCGCCGCCCGTCCGTTGAAATGACCGGGAATCATTGATTGACTTTGTCGGGATTTTAATCAACCTGAACGTAGGGGCGATCCCTGTGATCGCCCGCCTGCCGCCGATGGATTTTTTGTCTCAGAGCGATATAATGTTGACGCAGGTTAGAACTTAGCGCATTCGTCACCAACCTCGTAGCGGCGACCTTTAGGTCGCCACTATCTGGCGGTCTAAAGAGGCTGTCCGACAACCCATAAAATGTCATCGCGAGCCCCGGAGGGGCGAAGCGATCTAAAAGCGTGGTCAGAATAAGCTATCTCCCAATTGGTTAAGATTGCTTCGTCGCTTCGCTCCTCGCAATGA
>JAZDIV010000003.1:0-3868 GCA_043804695.1 PVC group bacterium
GAGGTCCGGGGGGCATTATATCCGTCCACCAGGGCCGCGTTCACCGCGTAAGCTGATGAGGTAATCATCGAATCCGGAGATAATAATTGCGAACCGATCGCCCCGTCATCAAACCACACCCGCAGGTAAAGATCGGTCCCCTGGGAGAAGGCGGAAGGATCAATCTCGGACATGGTGTTGAAATTCCCCAGGATTGTATCGTAAAGACCGTCCTGGACCCAGAGATCAACCTCGTTGGTGGGGGCCCCCCCTCCCGAGGTATTGTCGTTGCACCAGTAATAGACAGTGCCGCCCGGGTTGACAAGGGCGAACTTGAATTCTCCGGTTCCGGTATAAAATGTCCCGCCGACCGAGACTTTCCCCTGATAACTCAGCTGGGTAACCGGATCTCCCGGTGATTCCGGCGCGGTCAGAAACATGACGAAAAAGCTGACAGCCGTCACAGTGCTGATAAGCCAACTTTTGCTCATCGAATCCCCTCCTGCTACCCCTTGAAATAGCTCTTGATTTGTTGGTAAAAAGGATCCTCCTAATAGTCATAATATTGCAATCAGCACTATCATTTTGTCAAGAAAATAATTAACTCTCTAACTCTCTCTTTATTTTTATTACGGTGCCTCTAACCTGACTTTCGCAACTGGGAACCCGTATGCTTCATAACCCCCTGGATTGCAAGGAAGGCTCTCCAAAGGTCTGTACTACACGCACTTTTTAAAACCCACCTGTTGCCCTACAAATAGTTGCATCAACGATACCCCTGAAAAAAGTCGATATTAGGCCCCAGTTGTGAAAGTCAGGATAGACCTTACTCGAAAAGCCGCTTGGCAAAAACAGAAAACCCGAATAACAGCACAAAAACAGTCAATAATTTCGAGGTGCGATTGGGTATGGGACGTCCCCGGCTGTCGGCATATCCGGCGTACGTGTTTTTAATGATCGGGAAGCGCGGAGAAGCCGACCGGCGATTGAATCCTCGATTTTTGTCTTGAAACACTGTTTTGAATTCGGGCGGTTAAGCCGCCGGGGGATAGAGGCGATCCGGGCAGAGTTGCTGGAGTGCTGGAGAAGGCGCTGGCATTCGCTGACATTCAATAGTTATCGGATAACGTATCTGAGAAAGAGGGCAAAGCAACAGATGCTCAAGCAGACCGCGTAACCAGCGGTCCGGTTTGATCGTCAGCTGAAAAATACAGGAGGGGTGTCTTTACTCTCATCCTGTTTAGTTGAAATGAACGATAAATCCAGGAGCAGATAGCACGAAATTGCTGCTCAACAACGCTGTTTGCCGGTTTGGCGGGGACAAGGGGGTATGGCGGGGGGCTTTTCGAGTAAGATAAGGCTCTACTGATTTATAGAGCCACCTTATTTTATTTTCCTTTTCATTATTTTGTCAACGACATACTTCGATTTATTTTGACTATACATACTGCCGTGAATAACCCGTGTAGCGTCCAATCTTAGATGGGACCGGCAGACCACTCTAAATGAGACTCACTTCTCGCTGATTCACGCCTCACGCACTCTGTAGATTTAGGGAAGAATTAAAGCTCATACTCACGCGCGCAAACTCACGCGCGGGGGTATGAGTTTTTTTTGTTCAAGAGACTTGATTGGAGTGGTATTTTGTTGAGGGAGCCAGCCGGAAATGGGATGGGACCGCGGGTGATGCGCACCCGCGGTCCCCGGAACCGAAAAGTGGGCTGGAGAACTCATTCCTGTTCCGTTCCCAAAATCGTATTCTACACTCCAGACGCTCGCCGTCAAGGGCGAATCTCTGGGGGATAATTTTATCTGTCCGAAGTGCCGGGCCAGAGGCTGCTTGGTCTTTACCGGCAGGTGGATCGACCGCGGCATTGTCCGGCTCAATGCCTGTGGTCTTATTGTTTTCGAGATTATCAAGATCGTTTTAGCGCGCTGTCAAGGTTGCAAAGGACGTTTTCGGGTCTTGCCGGTAGAGATTTTACCGTACAAGCGGTTTTCTCTTCCACTGATCGAGAAGTATTGCCGGATATACGTCACTCCGGATCCGGATGGTTCGAGTCTGCGAGGAACGGTGGATGGGCCGCCGGATAATGGCCCCCGTCCTCACTATACCACCCTGCATCGCTGGCTGGCGTTTCTGGGCGAGAGGGTTCTGGATCGTCTGGAGCTTTCGTTCCAATCCTCGCGCGGATCCGTTCCCCGGTCTTCTTCCCCCATACCCTGGTTGCCGACCTCGGCATTAATCTCCGAGAGCGCGAAAAGACTCCGAACCGGCATCAAGCGGCGGTGGAACCGTCCCGTCATAATCCCCGTATGGAAGTATAAAAGTCCCCGCCGCCGCGAGCAGCTTCAAGCCTGCGCCCGTCTGCTTTCCACCGCCTCCGATCTCTTTCCGGATGATCCCCATTCACTGACCGCCTGGGAGGGAAAGATCATTGAATACCTCAATGTGGCGGGGTGGTGGTTCCCCAATGGTTATGCATGCACGGCAAAACGACAAGACTACGTCCGCCCGGATGGCTTAAGGTGCCTCCCAACCTTAAAACAGAGGAAAAATGAGGTAAATCATGGTCCAAGATCCCCTCCGGACGGCTTGTTTTCGTTTTGAACAGATCAGCCCTTTCCTGGATCGGCAACTCACCGCCTCAGAAAGGCACCGGATGCTTACGGCGGCGGCGAGGGTGGAGGTAGTCTGGCCCTCGGGCCGGCAGGCGCGGGTGCCCAAAAGCACGCTCTACCGCTGGATGAAGACCTATCAGAAGGATCCGAGGATCGAGTCGCTCATGGATCCGCCCCGGGAAGTGGATACAAAGTCTCCAGCCATCCCAGAAGCCTGGGTACAGTACGCCCTGGCCCAGCTGGAGGAAGAGCCCGAACGGTCGCTCTTCATCATAGGATTGCGCCTGCAGGATCACTTCCAGCTGGAAAAGCTCCCGGCCCGCTCCTCGCTCAACCGGGCGATCAAAAAGGAGGCGCGCTACCGGAAGCTGCGGCAACGAGCCCGCGGGGAGAAGAAACTTCGCCGCCGCTTCCAGGCCCTCAATCCCCACGATATCTGGCACGCCGACGCCAAGGCCGCCTTTACGGTAAGGTTCACTGACGGACGGAAACTCCGAGTTCAGATCCTCTCCATCCTGGATGACGCCACCCGGTTTATCCTCCGCGCCCTCATCGTCACCTCGGAGTCGCTCCGGGCGGCGGTGACCGTCTTCAAACAGGCGGCTGAACGCCACGGCCTGCCGGTGAAATTTTACGCCGACCGGGGGTCCGCTTACGACTCGGATGTCTTCCGCAATGGACTGGCCATCCTGGGGGTTCACCGGATCAATACCAGGAGCCGCAACCCCTCGGCCCACGGGAAGATCGAGGCCTATCACCGCTCGTTGCAGAGATGGTTCGTCGTGGAACTGCGCCACCAGCCGCTCCGGGACCTCGCCCATCTCCAGGAACTCCTCGATGCTTTTATCGACCAGATCTACCATCAACACATCCACCGGGAACTGAAGATGTCCCCGAAAGAAGCTTTCCAGGACAGTCTCTCGATCCGGCTGGTCTCTCTGGAGAGGCTCCGGGAAGCCTTCCTGGAGGAGAAGGAGCTGACCCCTCATAAGAAAGACGGAACTATCCGGATAAAAGACCGCCTCTTTCTGGTCCCGGAACGGCTGGTGCTCGGAGTGGAGAAGCGAAAAGTCAAGATCTTGATCGATCCCGAATCTCCCCAGACCCCGTATGTCAGGCTCCCGCACGGCGGCGTAGAAGCACTTCAACCCGCGGTAAAAACTGCCGGTGGAACCGAGCCCAAAACTCTCCGGGAGCATCGAGACGAACCGGTCGGCGCCCTCACGCCGCTTCTGGAGAAATACCGGGGCCGGACATTGCCCCAGGC
>JAZDIV010000004.1:0-16508 GCA_043804695.1 PVC group bacterium
GCTGTCGTAGCGGCAGCCTTCAGAGACTGTCCGACAACCCCTGAAATGTCATCGCGATCCGCCTCAGGCGGAGAAGCGATCTGACCCGAAGGGTCATCCTGAACGAAGTGAAGGATCTCTATAGATCCCTCGTTGCACTCATCTCAATTCTTCGATGTCTACGACGGGACGATGCTACGCATCGGATTGCTTCGTCGCTCCGCTCCTCGCAATGACCGCGAAATTTGCAAAAATGCCAATTGTCAGACAGCCTCTAAAGACCGCCGCTACAACATTTTTTGAAATTCCGAAGCAGCAAATTAGCTTCGCAACTTGAATTGTAGTGGTCGAGCTTGCTCGACCAAAGGCAGAGCAAGCTCTGCCACTACATTATTATCCCGATTCATTTATTCAAAATATTGTTATCCCGACGGATGTCGGGACGGATGTCGGGAAAATTCCGAAGCAGTGAATCAGCAGGGGAAGATACGGTGAAAGAGATGAGAGAAAGAGTAGTCAAGGGCGGCCGTCCGATGGCGGCCGCGTTCGTGCTGGTCGGGATGATATCCCTCTCTCTGCCGGGAGGAGCCGGATACGGTCAATCCCCGGTCTCGCCGCCGCCGGGTGATATCCTGCCGCTCCCGCCCGTGATTCGGGCCTGGTACTGGCCAACCCCGAGCCCCTCCCCGTCATCCACAGCCGTTCCCGCCCTCTCGCCGACCCCGAAGATGATCTCCGCGGCCTGGATTCCGCCGGAGGAGCTGTTCGCTGCCTTCGGTCCGGGCGCCCGCCAGCTCCTGGGGGGCAGGACGGTTGATAAACAGGAGGTCACCGTTGTTTATCCCAACCGGACCCGGATCAAGTACGATGTCTATCCCGAGACCGAGTACGACACGAATAAAAAGAGCCTCTCCTACGGTCTTCTGATGGAGGCCTATCGGTCGGTTTTCTGGGAGATGTTCGGCATCGCTCTGGTTACTCCCACCCCCGCCGCGACGCCTCCCCCGGTCGCCACTCCGACACCGGCGGGCTATAAAACCCCGGTTCCGACCCGGACGCCTTCTCGGACCCCGGTTCCGACTCCGACCCCGGTTCCGACTCCGACCCCGGTCTCGACTCGGACCCCGACCCCGGTCTCGACTCGGACCCCGGCCCCGGTCTCGACTCGGACCCCGGTCCCGACCCCGACCCCGTTCGATTATAAGACTCCCAGTCCCAGTCCCAGTCCCACGCCTACGCTTTCTCCCGCGCCGCTTATGGTCAAGTCTGTTAATGATCTGGATGTGATCTTTACCCGCGCGACCGATCCGTATGGATGGCGATATGCCATGACCACCGCCTGGGAACCCGGAACCGATATTTTTGGAAGGACGTATGATTCGGAAAATATCTGGAGCGGAGAGCCCGGTTTTTCTGTAGCTACCGAAGCGGCGTTATGGATTGCCTTCAGTAACGAATCGGTGGATATCCGGGAAGGAGATTATCTGATCTGTGATTATGACGGCGATCCTCCCGCGATAGTTAATATCTATCCGCCGGCTCTCTCCGGCGCTATTGATGCGTATTATTACATCGGGATCGACGGTGCTACCTACACTGATAGGGATTTAAAATATCTGGCCAAGGCGGTGCCCACCCCGACGGCGCCGACCGGATCGCGAGGTAGGGGTATTCCGACGCCCGCTCCCACCGGTTCACTCTTAAAGGAAACGATACCGCCGGCACCGCCCGTCCCCGCAGTGTCATCGACGCCGTACCAAGTTGCGGGCCCGGCGACCTTCGATCTGATTAATGTGCTCCGGGTCGGGGCCCCGGTCTGGTCGGTCTGGGCGGACGAACGGTTTCTGTACGGCGGCGCCGGCGACGGCCGGGTCTATCTCTGGGAGCGGGGTCCGTCCGGTTTCTATTTTCAGGACAGCTACGGCGGCTATACCGACGGCAATATGTACGGTCTCTCGGGATCGGGGCCGGCCGGTCGCCGCCTTTACGGGGCGAACGAAGACGGAACCGTCTATGCCTGGGACCATGATGCCGCCGCCGGCGATCTGACGCTCATGGCCATTCTCGACCAGGGCGGCGGATTCATGTATTCGGTGGCGTCGGACGACGGGTTCATCTGCGGTGCCAACAATGACGGCCGGATCTACGTCTGGTCGTCCTCCGACTTCAGCCTGCAGACCGTTCTGGACGAAAGACTGGGGCCGATGCTCTCGGTCTGCCTGGATGACGATTATATTTACGGGGCCGGCGCCGACGGCGCTGTCTATCTCTGGGACAGAAAGACTCTCGCCCTGGTCAACGCCTTCTCCGTTTCGACGGAGATCATGTGGTCGGCCGCGGTGGATGGCGCTCGTTTCTACGGTGGCGGTTCCTCCCCGGCCGTCGCCGGTTGGTCGAAAGAGGACTTCGCCCTCCAGACCTCCCGCGGGGAACCCGCCGGCCCGATCGGCAGCCTCAGTTCCGACGACCGGACATATCTTTACGGGGCCGGTCCCGACGGGTCCGTGTATGTCTGGTCCCTGGCGGACTTCTCTCTCCAGACGGTCCTGGGCGCGAGCCGCCTCCCGATGAACGCCGTCTTCGCCGACCGCGGCCGCCCGGGCGAATCTGTTGCCCGCCGCATTTTCGGGGCCTCCGCGGACGGAAACATCTATGTCTGGCGGGGAGAACGGACGCCGCCCCCCGTCCCGACCCCGTCAATTCCGCCGCCTCCCACGCCGGCGGCGGTGACCCCGCCGGGTGCTGGAACGCCGACGCCGCGTTCGTCGTCAACACCGGGCCCGGAGGGAGCGCGTTCCCCGTTGTCTTCTCCGCCCCCGGCTCCCACCCCGGCACCGGAAGATCTGTCCACCCCGCGCCCCTCCCCGTCGCCGACCTTAGGAGCCTGGTTTCTGGTTGTCCCGTCGCCCTCGCCGACCCCGTCCGATTTCGCGCTCCTGGCCGTCCTCTCCGGGGGAGACGGCTGGATGTTCGGGGTGTACGCCGACGGGGACTACGTCTACGGGGCCAATCAGGACAGGAAGATCCACATCTGGAGCCGGTCGACCTACCGGCCGGTGACGAACCTTACCGTCCCCGATTGTCGGGAGATGCTCTCGGTCTATGCCGACGGCGACTACATTTACGGCTCGAACGAGGACAGCCGGGTCTACGTCTGGGACCGGCGGACCTTCAGTCTCCTCCGCGCGCTTGGCGACGGGCAGTACTACGCGGAGTCGGTCTTCGCCGACGGCGACTATCTCTATTGTGCCAACTACGACCGGTCGCTTTATCTCTGGAATCGGTCCGACTTCAGCCTGCAGACGAAGCTGTCCGGCCCGGGAGGATGGCTGAACGCGGTCTATGCCGACACCGGACGGATCTACGCCGGCAGCGGCGGCGCCGACTACAACGTCTACCTCTGGAACCGGGAAACGCGGGAGTTACTGAAGTCGCTCGCCGGGCCGACCGATGATCTGAACTCGGTTTGGGCCGACGGCGATTTTATTTACGGCGGATCGGCGGACGGCAATGTCTATCTCTGGGATTACGGGGCGCTGTACCTGAAAAAGATTCTCAGTGAACCCCGCAATCAGGTCACTTCGGTCATCTCCCGGGGGGCATTCATCTACGGCTCCAGCCTCGACACCGATCTCTATGTCTGGGAAAAGCCGGGCCTGAGACTCTATAAAGTGCTCGAGGACAGCCAACAGCCGCTGCAGGGGGCCTGTGTTGACGGCGGCCAGATCTTCGCCGCCGCCCGCGACGGCAACATCTATGTCTGGCAGGCGCCCTCGGGAGAAACGAAGTCAGGAACGGCCGCGGCGACACCCGCCGCCCCAGGCGCTCTTCCCAACTGGGTACCCGGCCCGACGCCGCCGGAGGGAACGGCGGGCCCGGGGGATGCGGAGGCGGCCGAGGAGGAGGCATTCCCCGTCCTCTTCCCGACCCCGCCCGTTTATAAATGGAAACCCCCGGCGGAGCCCTACGATTCCCACAAGAAAACCCTGGACTACCCGCTTCTCCAGGAGACCTATAAAAAAGTCTATCGCGATTTTTTCAACATTCTTCTCACCACCCCCACGCCGCCGCCGACGCCGGTTCCAACGGCCAAAGTTGAGAGTACGCCGACACCGCAGGGGTATAAGACCCCGGTGTCAAGTGGCGACGACGTGGTGATCAACGAGGTTGCCTGGGGCGGAACTGTCGCCGGGAGCGGGAAGCAGTGGATCGAGCTTCACAATTACGGGAGCTCATCAGTCAGCCTGGACGGGTGGAAGCTCCAGAACAACACCGCTCTCTGGGAGATATCGATCTCCGGTTCTCTCTCGATCGCCGCCGGCGGTTACTTTATCCTCGCCACCGCCCCCGATCCCACCGGGGGGAAGGTCAGCTACTCCTATGACAGTGCCAAGAGCATGACCGCGAGCGGGAATAACCTGGCCCTGGTCAACGCCGCCGGCACCACCGTCGATTCGGTCCTCTGCGGAAACTATGGCCGGTGGTACGCCGGGGGGCAGGGAATTTCGATGGAACGGATCGACCCCGAGGCCTCCGGCTCCACCGCGGCCAACTGGAACGACGCGCTGCCCACTTCAACCTACGGGTCGGGGAGCGACCGGGGAACGCCGGGCGCGAAGAACAGCCAGCAGGTGAGCTCAGCTTCCTCCGGCGGAACTTCATCCGCGGCCGTCGGCGCCGGGGGGCGGTGCCGCCGCTCAGTCCGCGGGCGCGGAAAAGAACCTCTCGCTCCAGGACTACGCCGACTGGATCGACTTCCAGAACGGCCATTACTTCAAGCTCTATGAATGGGATCTGACCGGCCTGGATAAAAAGTACGCCCTCTTTGACTATCTTCCCAACACCGCGTTCATCTATCTGGTAACCGGGTATAAGCCGACCGGCACTTATTTCAAGGAGAACCTCCTGGAAATGATCCGGGATAAAAAGTTCACGTGGGGGGGGGAAGAACACTGCCGTTATATTGCCGATATCGCGGAATCGTATCTGGCCGTCCTTGACCGGGGACTTTTCAGCAAGGAGGAGCGGGCGGAGATCGAAGAGAAATTCTATGCCCTGGCGATCGGGCAGCGGGAGTTTTATAACTACGGCAACTACGCCCAGGGCATTATCTGCGGCCTGAACGCCGCGGTCGGCTACATCATCGGCGGAAAACGCGGCGAGGAGATGATCTCCTGGGCCAACCGGCTCCTCAGTTACGACGACACCTGGACCCTCCCGGAGAACTCGCGCCACTACCAGGGACTCTTCATCCGGGAGATGCTCCGGGTGGCCCTTTATTCCAACCGGATGACGATCCCGGATGTTGACGGCTGGGGGTTGGCCTGGAAGAGTAATTTCATTCGGCAGGTGGAGTGGATTATCGACACCTTCCCGCATAACGGGTTCAATCCGGCCTACGGCCGGGACTATCGTCAGAACTACGTGGACCATTTTACGGTGCCTTTGATCGTGGCCACCACGGTCCTCGACGATGGCAACCCCGAGCATCTCCTTCTGGCGAAGGAGGCGAAGTGGCTGCTCCAGGAGATGTTCACGTATGGAACCACCCACCGGGTCTGTGATTTTGGCCAGAATATCTACGGGTACGAGGCCGCCCAGTGGGGTCCGTTCGCGATCCTTCTCAACCCGCTCTATCTCTACTGGTTCCTGAATGAGTCTCTCCCCCCCGAACGCCCCGGTCCCGCCCATCCGGGCAGCCGGGCCGTTTACCGCCCGATGATGCCCCGGGGCGAAATCGCCAGCGTTTATGATGAAAGTTTGAATGCTTTCAAAACCCAGCCCGACAAGATCATTCACCGCACCGGCTGGGAGGAGGGCGCCCTTTTCCTGATGCTGGACCCGGCATATCCGGCGGCCAAGTCCGGGGAGGACAAGTACAGCTTCGCCAACAACCTGCTCAGCCTCTCCTGCGGACCGGAAGAATTCCTGACCGGGGTGACCATGAACTTTTTCAACCCGGACAAGACAAACAACAATCTGGCCGATATTCTGGAAAGCTACATCGGCGCCGAACTGGTGAACTGGACCAATACCGATGAGCTTTCCCGCAGTGTCACCCGGCTCCGGGACGGCAAGAACACCTGGACCCGGGAGATCACTCTCTATAAAACGGGCGACCGCCGGATCGAGGTGAAAGACACCCTCTCCCGGCGGGGGAGCGTCTACTGGCATTTCCAGGGAACACCGCAGTGGCGCTCCGGCGGGGTGACGCTGGATGTCAACGGCACCCGCCTTGACGTGACCTGGGAGGGGGCGGAACGGATGACGCGCCGGGACCGGACGACCTGGTCGGAACCCTCGCATACCCGCCGGTGGACATATTCCGGCGATCCCGACCGCGAGGTGAAGCTGTATCTTGCCGGTCCCGGAACCGTCGTCACCACGTTCCGGGGGCTATAGATACATTGACAAACCGTGATAATACTGTTGATTAGTATTGGGATAGGAGAGCGGTCATGACCGATACAGATGACAGGGAGGCGTCAGCCGGCTTGTCACAGGACATGAAACTGATTAAATTACGATTGAAGACGCTGATCCGGACCGATGAGGCATACCTGGTCGACCTGGGCCAGGGAAAGGTCTGGATACCGAAAACCGCGATCAAGTCATCCCGGCGGATCGACCAGGGGATACTGGAAGTCGAGGTCCTGGAGAGCGTGATCCGGGGGAAACGCCAGGAGATGCGCAAGCTGAAAGAGCAGCTGACCGGGTTGAAGGGATCGATCCTGGGCGAGGTGATAGAGCTGACCGGCACGCTGGTCAAGGAGAGCAAAGACGCTATTTTGATCAAGGTCGGCTCCCAGGAGATGTATCTCCCGCGCGTCTGTTTCTCCGAATGCGCGAAGATGCCTGATCAGCAGTACCGGTTTGTGGTCCAGAAGGATTACCTCGAGTTCAAGCTCCGCCGGCTGCAGGAGGCCGATCAGAGAGACGCGATCAGCACCGTTCAAGCCGAGCTTCTTCGGGAGACCGACCGCGCCTACCTGTTGAAATACGAGGGGCTGGAAATCTGGTTTCCCAAGCGGGCGGTGATCGAGGCTCGTGACCTCGGAGGAAAGTGGGAGTTCGTGGTGGCGACCGATTTCTGGATGTTCAAGCTCGAAAAGCAGGTCTCCTGACCCGCCCCGCTGTTTGCCCTACCCGAAGTTCTCTTCCGGGACCAGGCTGTCGCCGAACCGGCGGTGGAGCCGTTCCTTGTCTTCCATGGTCATCGTGGAGAAATAATCTTCGAACTTCATCCCCGCGGACTGCTCGAGGATGAACTTGACCAGTTCCACGAACGCCTTGATGTTCCGGGCCCGGTAAGACGGGACCGTGCTTACCTTCTGATAGAGGTAATATCTGATTTTGCTCCAGAGATCGGCGACATTTTTTGCCCACTCCTTCGGGAAGCCCTTCTTTTGCACCAGTTGATCGAGCCGCCAGCTGAAGTTGGTGGGCGTGGTCGGCCCTTCTTCATCGGGGAGAGACTTCGCCATGGCCCGTCCGATTGCCAGGAATGCATAGTGTCCGGCATGCTGTTCTTTCTCCCGGCGCTCCAGAACGATGGCGGTGATCATCAAATCGATCGCCTCCGGATCCACTTTCAAACGCTGCCTGGCCATTAAATTTTTTCCTCCGGAAAAAATTTAGTTTTGAACAAAGACAAAATTAAAGGTCCAGCAGCAAAAAACATATTAATTCTATCTAATTCTCCGGCAAAGAATTGTAGCCGGAGGTCTCATTCTGGCGGCAGTCTTAAAAAGAATGACAACACGTTGTCCTTCCGGGTTAAACATAACATGAAAGACAGGATGTACAATAATAATAGGTGTACTTTTCCCCGCGAAAAAATTAGATTGGGAAACCACGTCAATAATAATATAGAATAAAAAGCAAATATTGGATGATGATGAAAAGGTTTTTTATATACTATAGCCTCGGTGGAACCATTATGGCATGAACTGTTGGACGTGAACTAATTTCATAATTATTATCAATTTCTGTTCATCATAGCAAAATGTAATTAACATATAAATTCGCGACCGAAGGGAGCTAATTTATATATGATCAAAAAGGACTGTCGGTATTATCTGGGCGACCGGCCCTGCCGTTTCCACAAGGCGCAAGGGGTGAAATGCAAAGATTGTTCGCATTACTCTCCCTTCTCCGATAAGATTTTAGTTATCAAGCTGGATGCGGTCGGGGATGTCCTCCGGACGACGTCAATCCTCCCCGGATTGAAGAAGCAATTCCCCGAGAGTCATCTTACCTGGATAACCGGAGAAGCCTCCCTCCCGGTCTTTATCAACAACCCGTTCGTGGACCGGGTGCTTCCCCTCCAGCCTGACGGCCTGATCTGCGCCCGGGCGGAAAAATTCCGTCTCTCCATCAATCTTGATACCGCCCCCATGAGCGCGTCCCTGCACGCGCTGGTCCGGGCCGGGGAGAAGAAAGGGTTCACCCTCGATCGGGATGGACGGGTGTCGGCCTGCGGTCCGTCGGCGGAGGAATGGCTGCGGATGAGCGTCTTTGATGATGCGAAGAAGGCGAATCATCGGACCTGCCAGGCCATCATGAGGGAGATCCTTGAGCTTCCGCCGCCGGACGGAGAGATCGTGCTCAACCTTTTACCCGAAGAACTCCTCCGGGCCCGCCGTTTCGCGGAAGAGAAGGGACTGGGAAAACAGGGGCCGGTGATCGGGTTCAACACCGGCGCCGGCCGGCGCTGGAAATGCAAGAAATGGACCGAGGAGGGAACCCTGTCCCTGGCCCGCTTATGCGTGGACCGGCTCGGGGCGACGCTTCTCCTTTACGGCGGTCCCGAGGAAGAAGAGAGAAACAGGCGGCTGCTGGAGATGGGGGAGGGGATTTTTATCGACACCGGCTGCCGGAATGACCTGCGGACCTTTTTTGCCCTCCTCAGTCTCCCGGACCTGGTCGTCACGTCCGATACGCTGGCGCTTCATGCCGCGGGCGGCTTGAAGAAGAAAGTGGTCGCTCTTTTCGGGCCGACCTCCGCCGCCGAGATCGATCTTTACGGGCGGGGAGAAAAGGTGGTCTCCCCCGTTCCCTGCCGGTGCTGCTACCGGCCCGACTGCGATGTGGTTCCTGATTGCATGGAGAGCATCACCCCGGAGATGGTCTTCGAGGCAATCCGGAAGCTGCTTTAATCGATTTCGGAATTTCAAGTTCTTGATATTTATACAAAGATGTCATGAAGACGGTTGTCATTATCCCGACCTATAACGAGGCCGGGAATATCGCTCCGGTTGTCTCCGGACTGCTGGATCTGAAAGAGACGGGGGTCGAGATCCTGGTCGTCGACGATGACTCCCCCGACGGGACCTCCGGAATCGTTGCCCGTCTGGCGGAGCGAGCCCCCCGGGTTCACCTCCTGTCCCGGTCCGACCGGCGGGGTCGGGGCCGGGCCGGCCAGGCCGGTTTCCTCTGGGCCCTGGATCACGGGGCGGACTGCATCGGCGAGATGGACGGCGACGGTTCCCACGACCCGGCCTCCCTCCCCCGCTTGCTGGAGCCGATCCGGCAAAACCGGGCTGATGTGGTCATCGGATCGCGGTTCATTGCCGGCGGGGCGGTGGAGGGGAGGCAGTGGTTCCGCGATCGGATCAGCGGCCTCGCCCGCGCCTACATCGGGTGGGTGCTCGGGATCCCGGTCAATGATCCCACCTCGGGCTATCGGCTCTTCACCCGGGAGGCCCTGGAGTCGATCGATCCCCGGTCTCTGACCGCCCCGGACCCGTTCATCGTAACCGAGGTTTTGTACCGCTGTTACCGGAAGGGGCTCCGGGTAACGGAAGTCCCGATCATTTTCCGGCAAAGAAAGCTGGGCGTCTCCAAGCTTAATAGCAGGGTTCTGACGGCGTATCTCTTCCGCGTCTGGAAATTAAAATATATAAAGTAGCTCGCTGCGCTCGCTACTTTATAATGGACCCGACTGCGTCGGGTCTGTTGGTTAATTAAGATATTTTCACCGAGGCAACAATATACAAAAGCCTTTCCAACATCAGCCAACATTTGTCTTCCGGGATATGATTCTTCTGTTGGCTTAAGGTAACCCACTCTGATTTTTTCGTAGAAAAAATAAGATTATTGATATCCCGAAGCAGCAAGTTAGCGCCTTCGGCGCAACCTCGTAGCGGCGACCTTCAGGTCGCCACAATCTGGCAGCCTAAAGAGGCTGTCCGACAATTGGCATTTTTGCAAATTTCGCGGTCATTGCGAGGAGCGAAGCAACGAAGCAATCTTAACCAATTGGGATATAGCTTATTCTGATCACGCTTTTAGATCGCTTCGCCCCTCCGGGGCTCGCGATGACATTTTGGGGGTTGTCGGACAGCCTCTAAAGGCTGCCGCTACGAGCGTTATTCAAGCCTTCGTGATATATAATCAGTTTATAAATTTCTGTACGCTTCCGGGCCTTCACGGTAGAGGTTGCGGCCGGAGGTATCGACGGCGACGATGACCGGGAAGTCGATCACTTCCAGGCGGAGGACGGCTTCCGGGCCCAGGTCCCCGTAGGCCGCCACCACCGCCTTCCGGATCTGACGGGAGAGGAGCACCGCCGCCCCGCCGGTGGCGGCAAAATAAACAGCGCTGTGTTTCTTAATGGCCTCAATGATCTCCGGCCCCCGGTTCCCCTTCCCGATCATCCCTTTCAGTCCCGCTTCCAGGAGGGGGACGGTGTAGGGGTCCAGCCGGCCGGAGGTGGTCGGGCCGGCGGGGCCGATGACCTCCCCCGGCCGGGCAGGCGCGGGTCCGGTATAATAGATGATCTGGCCGTCGAGATCGATCGGCAGTTTCTTGCCCGCCGCGATCAGTCCTATGAAGCGCCGGTGGGCGGCGTCCCGGGCGGTGTAGACCGTTCCCCGGATCAGCACCCGGTCGCCGATCCGGAGAGAGTGCAGATCGCTTTCCCGCAGGGGAGTCGAGATGGTTACGGTCGTGCTCATGGTATGTTATTTATTTCCTCCGGGGTAGATGGGTTCGGCTAATAGGGTCTATCGTGTCATTGCGAGGAACCCCGAAAGCTTTCGGGGCGACGAAGCAATCTCAACGCTTTGTTACCCAAATAGATTATAACTGCACAAATGAGATTGCTTCTCCGCCGGAGGCGGATCGCAATGACAGATTTTCCTATTCTGCAGAAGTCTTCCGGGGTATGGAGCCAAGAGTATCTCCCCCCCGGTCCGCCGGTCAAGCCGGAAAAACGGCCGGAGAGTTGCGCCCGAGAAAAAAATATAGTAACTTCGGGCATTCAGTTTACAGTAACGTATCTTCATCTGGTCGAGCGAGCTCGACCACCACAATTTAATTTGCGAAGCTGCGGAGTTTCAAAATAGTAGTGTGAAGTGTAAGGCGCAGGGTGAAAGTTTTTCCTTACACATTACACCTTACACTTTACACTACAAGTTGCGCCGGAGGCGCTAACTTGTATCATGCCTCTTGTCGTTATCATCTTTTTAAGCCTCTACGCGCTGGCGAGCATCTATCTTTATCGCCGCGTCGCCGCGGCCCTCCCCCCCTCCCGGGCCCTCCGGTGGGCGGTTGGCTTTATTATCATCTTCCTCTTTTCCGGCTATCTGCTGGCTCATCTCGGGAAGGAATATCTTTCCCCCGGCGCCTGCAACACGCTGCAGAAAATGGGCTCGTGGTGGATCGGCTTTGTCTTCTACGCGGCGCTCCTCCTCCTTCTCTTCGACCTGCTCCGGCTGATCGTCCGGATCTTTCACCTGCCGCCGGCCGGGTTCTGGAGACTGTCGAAAAAAGCCCGGCGCGCGGTCCTGCCGGTCACGGGCGCGGCGGTGATCATCCTGCTCCTGGCCGGGCACCTCAACGCCCGGACTCTCAGAATAACCGCTATTCAGGTGCCGCTGGGGCCGTCCTGCGGGCCGGTGAAAGAAGTGAACGCGGTCTTTCTTGCCGATATCCACGCCGGGGTCATGGTCGGCGGGGACTTCCTGTCCGGGATCGTGGATGAGGTGAATAATCTTCAGCCGGACCTGATCCTGCTGGGCGGTGATGTCGTGGATACGGATGTCCGGGAAGTGGAGAGACTGGGCTGCGGGGAGATCCTTTCCCGCCTGCGCGCGCCCCTCGGAGTTTACGCGGTGACCGGCAACCATGAATACCTCTCCGGGGTGGAGGAATCAACCGGCTATCTCTCCGGTCTCGGGATCGTCTTTCTCCGGGACCGGGCGGTCAGGATTGGGGACAGTTTTTACCTCGCCGGCCGCGACGACCCTTCACACCGGAGAAAAACGGGACCGGGCAGGAGCCTGCGGGAGATCCTCTCCGGTGTCGATCCGCGGTGCCCCGTCATCCTGATGGACCACCGGCCGGCCCGGATCAAGGAGGCGGCCGCCGCCGGGGTCGATCTCCTGCTCTGCGGGCATACCCACCACGGCCAGCTCTTCCCGATCAGCCTGGTCATCGACGCCCTCTACCCGGCGAGCCGGGGTTATGCGCGGGAGGGGAAGACCCGGATCTACGTCACGAGCGGGGCCGGGACCTGGGGGCCGCCGGTCCGGATCGGAAACCGGCCGGAGATCGTGCACCTGAAGATTACGTTCGGTGACCAGTACACTGATTCCACGGATTAAGAGGGTTGGTACCCGCCTCTGCCCCTTTTGAGTCCACGAATTACACTAATTAACACGAAAAGCCACCCCCTCGGCCTCTTTAAAATAAAATATCGAATACTGAATGTCGAATTACGAAATACCCGCGGGGGGTAAGGATTATCCACTTCGATATTAGATGTTCGATATTCTGCGGTTCATTATTCGATTTTCACATCACCGGTAGTGCCCGGGGATCCTCCGGCCGTGTTTTCCGTAATGACCGGGGACCCAGTTCCCCTTCCGGGTGGAAACCCAGCGGCCGTCGTGCCATCTGCTGTTTCGCCAGTAGCCCGCGGCCCAGATCTTCCCGACCGGGGCGGGCCCGACCGGTTTCCAGTAGCCGGCCACCCAGTTTGGTCCATCCAGGCGCCCGTCGATCCAGATGAACCCCGGTTTGCCGGCCGGGCGCCAGTGCCCCGGGACGACGGTCCCATCGGGCGTCGCGTGCTCGGGGACCCAGACCTGGTCCGCGGCGGCGGCGTCATTGGTCTGGCCGAAAAGATCAACCAGGCTGACCGCCCACGCTATCGTGCAGATAACGACAAATTTATTTTTCATTGTTTTTCCCTCCCTTTACCCGGATTATTCATCCAGTATACGGGATGAATAATCCGGGTAATCAATTGTCGTTCAACACCAGATTTATGAATAAATCGGGTTAATAAAGGTATTCATAAGTAAAACAAAATATTATAATTTTTACGAAGTAAAAATTAAACGGTAAAAATCAAAAAAGGTTTAATGATGAAAGACAGGAGACAGACAAAGCTGGCCCGGGTCCTGGTTGATTACTCGACGGAGGTAAAGAAAGGGGATATCGTGCTGCTGGAATATGCCGACGGCACTCCCATTGAATTCATCCGCGAGATCCAGACCCTCTGCCTGGAGCGGGGGGCGCGGTATGTGCGGCTGACGTATTCGAACTCCGACCTGGCCTATAACTTCTACCGCCGGGCGAACCGGGAGCAGCTCAGCTACTTTCCGGAGGACGAGCTCCGGTTCATGAAGAAGGTGAGCGTGTACATCGGCATCGGTTCCCCCCGGAACATCAAGACCCTGAGCTCGATCCCGGGGGAGATATTGGCCGCCCGCCAGCGGCTCTTCCAGCCGGTCCACGACCGGCGGGTCGAGCACACCCGGTGGGTGATCACCCGGTACCCCACCCACAGCCAGGCCCAGGAAGCGGAGATGAGCTTCGAGGATTTCGAGGACTTTTATTTCCAGGCCTGCAACGTCGACTGGGGAAAAGTGTCGAAAGAGCTGGAGAAATTAAAGCGGCTGCTGGAAAGAACCAAAACCGTCCGTCTTCTGGCGCCGGACACCGATCTCACGTTTTCCATCGCCGGGATGCCGGCCATCAAGTGCGACGGAAAGAGGAACATCCCCGACGGGGAGGTCTTCACCGCCCCCGTCCGGACTTCAGTGGAAGGGCGTATCCGTTACAACACCCCGTCCCTTTACCAGGGGAAGGTCTTCTCCGGGGTGTATTTCGAGTTCAAGAAGGGGAAGATCGTGCGCGCCGCCGCCGAAAGGGGCGGGGAGCACCTGGAGAGCGTGCTCAACACCGATTAAGGGGCCCGTTACACCGGGGAGTTCGCCTTCGGACTGAACAGGAAGATCCGCCGCCCGATACTCTCCACCCTCTTTGACGAAAAGATCGCCGGCTCCATCCACCTGACCCCCGGCAAGCCGTACGGCGAGTGCGATAACGGAAACCGCTCCGCCATCCACTGGGACCTGGTCCGGATCATGAAGGACGGGGAGATCTACCTGGATGGGAAGCTCGCCCAGCGTCACGGAAAGTTCGTTTTGCCATTATTAAAGCCGCTTAATTAATGTCGGTATTTTTCCGCCAGGTGCCGTGCCTGATACAGGGGAAGTACGTGCTCTCATCCGACTGATTGGTCTGATCCGACCGATCGGTCTGATTTTCCCGCCTCACCGGCCAGCGGCGCCGGCGCAGGAAATCCTGGTAATCGAGGAGTGGTTCAGCTCACCGGCGCGCCCGGGGCTATTTTTCGATCCAGCGTCACCAGGGAGAGGGCATCCCCGTCCTGGGCCGCCAGGATCATGCCCCGGCTCTCCACTCCCCGGATCACTGCCGGTTCCAGGTTCTCGACCACCACCAGCTGCTTGCCGAGCAGTTCCCCGGGGGTGTAGTATTTTTTAATCCCGGCCACCAGTGTCCGCTCCTCGCCGCCGAGGTCGACCGTGAGCAGGTAAAGCCGGTCCGCCCCGGGATGGTCTTCCACGCGCCGGACAGTGGCGGCGATCAGGTTGAGCTTTTTAAAATCGTCGAAGGTGATCATAAACTTTTCCTCCTTTTCGACTGGATGCACTGCGAAGAAAATAGTATTGAGGTTGGCGTTTAATCGATTAAACTATCGGGTGATTTAATCATGAACGGGTCGGAACGATCAATAACGAACGAAGCCCTGGCGGCAGCGCTTGAGGCTGTCCGGTCGGCGGGGCGCATCATCCAGGAGCAGGGCGCTCGGGTCTTCCGGGTGGATCACAAGGGGGCGACCGATCTGGTCACGGAGGTCGACCTGGCCGCGGAGAAGGAGATCATCGCGATCCTGTCGAAGACCTTTCCCGGCCACCGGATCATGGCCGAAGAGAGCGGGCCGGCGGAACGGGAATCCGACTATGTCTGGCTGATCGACCCGATCGACGGGACAACCAACTTTGTTCACGGGTATCCCTTCTACTCGGTTTCCGTGGCCCTCGAGTGCCGGGCCGCCGTTATTCTGGGGATTGTCTACGATCCGCTCCGGGACGAACTTTTCCAGGCCGTCAGGGGGGAGGGGACGTTTCTGAACGGACGCGCCCTGTCGGTTTCCGGGGTGGACTCTCTGGAAGGCTCGCTTCTGGCCACCGGTTTCCCCTATGACCGGGATCAGCGGGCCCGGGCGCTTTCCATCGCCTCCCGGCTTCTGCCCCGGGTCCAGGGGGTGCGGCGCGACGGCTCGGCGGCCCTGGATCTGGCCTACGTGGCGGCGGGCCGGCTGGACGGTTTCTGGGAGTTCGGGCTCAAGCCCTGGGACACCGCGGCCGGGCGGCTTCTGGTCGAAGAGGCCGGCGGCCGGGTCAGTGATTTCAGGGGGCAGGAGTTCGACATCCGACTCGGCGCGATCGCGGCCACCAACCGCCGGATCCACGCCGATCTGATTGCCTTATTGAACTAACTGTGAAAGAATGCGTAATATAAAGTAACGCCTTTGGCGTTACTTTATAGTGGTCCCGACTTCGTCGGGGCTATAGCGTTAACAAAAAAGTTGATCGAGGCAGCACGCTGAAAAGACCTTTCATGCCACAGTCACCAGTACTCCCACAACGTTAAAAATAAGCTTCAGATCAAGGACTATAAGCTGGTTATTTTTGCGTAGCGAGACAGGAGATATCCATTCCATGAGAAAGAATGTATTTGTCTGGAAAGTGTTGCTTGTCCTTCTGGTCTTTTCCCCGCCGGCATTCCTCCCCTCGCCGTTGCGGGCGGCGCTTCTTTCCTCCCGATCAAGGCCCGCGGCTGACAATTCCGAGATTGTTCAAACCCGTGCCCTCGATTATCTGAAAGGACAGGGAATCTCGCGGGAGCGCGCCGAAGAGATCCTGGGGGGCCTTTCCCCCCGGGAAGTCGGTTTACTGGCGCTCACCCCGGTGGCGGTGCATTCCGGGGGTGCCGATGCCGGGATCAGGGAATCGCTGATGTCCAATGAGACGGCGGCGATCGTGATCACGCTGATCATGCTGGCCGTGATCGTGGGGGGGGTGGAGATCAGCCGCCATTAAATAAGATGTCCCCTTTCAGGTATTGCCTGAAAGGGGATATTGGTAATCAGTAATCGGTAATCAGTAATCAGTATCAGCAACCGGCCAGGTCACTGATTACTGATTACC
>JAZDIV010000005.1:0-3991 GCA_043804695.1 PVC group bacterium
GTTTAGTTTGAATAGATCCTTCGCATACGCTCAGAGCCTATCCTGAGTTTGCGAAGGAATGACACCTTCGGTGTCAGATCGCTTCGCCCCTCCGGGGCTCGCGATGACATTTTAGGGGTTGTCGGACAGCCTCTGAAGGTCGCCGCTACGAAGTTGCGCCAAAGGTGCTAATTTACTTATCTTAAAAGGAAAGAGCTCATTAAAAAATTCCTCCACACGTTTCTCTTCGGGGATACTTCGCGGCCGGACCCGGACTATCCCCTCTCCCCGGTTCCTCAGTCCGCCCGGCGCGGACTGATCTCGATCTCGGTGGTCCTCCTCGGCTTCACCTTCTTCTACCCCACCATGTTCGCCGGGGCCCGGATCGGCCACGCCTACCGGTACTGGCCCGATCTTTTCCTGATCATCGGCTGCGGGAGTTTGATCCTGGGGTTCTACGTGGCCGCTCTCTCCGCCATCAGCGCGAAGACGGGGCTGACCACGGTGCTCCTGGCCCGGTACGCTTTCGGGGACCGGGGGGCCCGCGGGGCCGACCTGATCCTGGGCGGGACTCAGCTCGGCTGGTTCGGGGTGACGGTGGCGCTGATGGCCAAGCCCTTCGTTGACTGGCTGGGGCTGGACTGGGCCAACACGGGAACAATGGCTTTCTGGTGCTTTATCTGGACGGCGGCCTTCACCAGCACCGCTTACTTCGGGTACAAGGGGATGGAGCTGCTCTCCCTGATCGCCGTCCCCCTGATCCTGCTCCTGGGGGGGATCATGGCGGTGAAGTCGTTCGCCCACGCCCGGGAGGCGGCGGGAGGGATCACCAGCATACTCCCCAGCAGCAGGATGAGCTTCGCCGCCGCGATGACGATGATCGTGGGGACCTTCGCCAGCGGGGGGACCCAGGCGCCCAACTGGGCCCGGTTCGCCCGCGACGGCGGGGTGGCTTTCCGGGCCGGGCTGATCGCCTTCCTGTTCGGGAACGGCCTCATGCTCTGGTTCGGGGCCATCGGCGGCAACGTGTACGGGGTGCCCGACTTTGCCGAGGTTCTCAAAATCCAGGGACTGCTCGGTCTGGGGGTGGTGCTGATGGTTCTGAACGTCTGGACCACCAACGACAACACCGCCTACGCGGTCGGCGTGGCCGGAACGGACTTTTTCCGCTTCAACCGGAAGCGGCCGTTCATCCTCTTCTGCGGCCTGTTCGGTTTCGTGATCGCGATCAGCGGAGCCTACGATCACGTGATGCAGTGGATGACCTCACTGGGGATACTGATCCCTCCGCTGGGAGGGGTGATCCTGGGGGATTACTACCTGGTCTGGAGGGGACGGCTGCCCGCGTTCGGTCAAACCCGGTTCGCGCGGATCCGCTGGAGTGCCCTGCTGGCATACCTGATCGGGGTGCTGGCCGCGGGCCTGAGCGAGCGCGCGTCCTTCTTCATCCCCCCTCTCAACGGGATACTGGCCGCGGGGATCGGCCAGGCGGTCCTCCACCGGGTCTTCCGGGCCCGGGGAGCATCCGAACACGCATTGGGAATGAACCATGAAGGACATGAAGAACATGAAGAAAATAAAAGACGTTCATAACGATGGTTATCTTCCATTTTGTGTGAGTAAATTCAATGCACGGGTCATTGCGAGAAGCGTTTGCCCCGAAAACCTTCGGAGCAATAAGCGACGAAGCAATCTTTAATAAAAACCAATGCGCAACCTTTATTACTTTCACAGAAATGGGATTGCTTCGGCCTGCGGCCTCGCAATGACACAATTATTTGTAACCAACACAAAATGGAAGAGAATCAAAATAACCCTTCGACAAGCTCCCCTTCGACTACGCTCAGGGTCTGCGACAGGGCCTTCGGCAAACTTCTCAAGACAACACAAAATAATGAACTCCGAGAATCCAGGGAATATTAGATTGGAGCTTCAGCTTTCAGAAGTTCTGGCGGAGCGGCTGGATCGGTGCGCCAAGAAAATCGGGGAGAGCCCTTCCGAACTCGCGTTACACGCTTTACGGCAGTATTTGGATAATGAAAAAAGCGGCAACGCGGTCTACCTGACCGCTCCCGTCAACGCGCTGGTCCTGGGTTACTACCGGCAGAACACCACCGTCCGGGAGATCACACTCCACGGGGACTTCGGCCTGGGCACGTTCAACAACCTGGACGGGGAGATGGTGGTGCTGGACGGCCGCGTTTACCAGGTAAAAGCCGACGGGCTGTCCGCCGCCGTGCCGGAGAGCGAAGAGACGCCGTTTGCCTGCGTCACCTTCTTCACCCCGGACACCACGGAAGAGATCGACGGCCGGCGGCTGAACGAGGACCTGGAGACACTGCTGGACGGGCTGATCCCGTCCTCGAACATGCTCTACGCGATCCGGATTGACGGGTCGTTCGAGCACGTAAAAACCCGGTCCGTCCCCCGGCAGGAGAACTACCGGCCCCTGGTCGAGGTCGCCCGGGAACAGCCCGTCTTCGAGTTCCATCAGGTCGAGGGAACGCTCTGCGGCTTTTACACCCCGCAGTTCATGGCGTCATTGAACGTCCCCGGATACCACCTGCACTTTTTAACGAAAGACCGCCAGCGGGGCGGACACCTGCTGGAATGCCGCCTGCAGACCGTGACCGTCGGGCTCCAGCACATACCGAAACTGGAATTAGGTCTTCCCATTACTCTCGACTACCTGACGGCGGACCTGAGCGGAGAGACGAAGAAGGATCTGGAAGAAGCGGAAAGGTAACACTTCAAATCCTAAATCCTAATTTTCTAAATCCTAAATCCTAATTTTCTAAATCCTAAATCCTAATTTCCTAAATCCTAATCAAATTCAAATTCAAGGAGATTCAGATGATCGATAAGACCGTAAAGAAGATCGAGGAGACGGTAGCGGGAGCGCCCTCCCTGTCAGAGGAGAAGCGGGAGCAGCTGCTGGCGCTTTTAGGGGAATTGAAAACCGAGATCACCCGCCTCTCCCGGACCCACCGGGAGACCGCGCTCAGCATCGCCGACAAGAGCCACGCCTCCGCCCGCCACGCGACCCGGGAAGACAGAGATGAGCAGGCGGTCGCCGCGTCCATCGACGACCTGACCGCGGTGGTCAAGAAGTTCGAGGCTTCCCATCCCGGGCTGGTCTCGGTCGTCAACTCCTTCTGCAACGCCCTGGCCGACCTCGGAATTTAATGCGCCGGAATCCCCGGTTCTGCAGCATCTTCCAGGCCAGCAGCCAGTCGTCGCGACGCGGCAGGAGCACGTTCTTCCAGGAATTGCCCGACAGGCGGCAGTAAACACAGAGCCGGGCGAGAAGGGTGGCACTGTAGGAGACGGTGGAGGCCCCGGCCGCGCCTTCGATCCCGAAGCGGGGAATCCAGATCCAGTTCAAGGCGAGGTTGAGCGCGAGAGCTCCCGCGGTGACGACGGTGTTCAGGAGCGGCCGCCCGCGGCCGGCGATGTCGTTGGCCAGCACCCGCGAAACCCCCAGCGCCGCCGCCCCGGGCAGGAGGATCCGCAGCGGCCGCACCGCCGGGAAGTAGCGGGGGGAGAAAAGCAGATCCACCAGAGGGGGGGCGGTGAGGCCGATGACCAGGGCGACGGGAACGGTTACCAACAGGATCGCCCGGGAGACGCGGGGGGTGAATTCGTTTCTCCTTTTTGAATCTTCTTCCGCGGCCACGCGGGGAAAAAGAACCAGGCTGGCGGCGTTGGTCATCATCCAGAACTTCTCCGCCAGAAGGGCGCTGATCGCGTAGAACCCCACCGCCGCCGGACCCAGAAACCAGTTGACTAAGAGCAGGTCCGCGCGGTGGTGGAGGAAGGAGAAGAGATTTCCCAGGTGGCTCGGGAACCCGTAACGAAAAAGGTCCCGGAGATACGGCAACCGGACCCGGAAGGCGGGCCGCCCCGCCAGTTTTCGGGCCGCGGCGAAAAGATAGAAATCGGCGGCCAGAAAGGAGAAAGCGCTCGCCGCCAGCGCCCCCCCGATCCCCCGGCAAAGCGCCCAGACCGTGAC
>JAZDIV010000006.1:0-29358 GCA_043804695.1 PVC group bacterium
CAGGAAGGGACACTTCAGGACCGGGGCGATCTCCCGGAAGAAATACGGGTGAATCACGTCCGCGATCTCGAGGCTGTCCCAGAAGATCGTGAACTTCCGGCCCAGAAGGAGGATGAAGCTGCCGGGGTTTTTTTTGATAAAGTCAAAGCTCTGCCCGAACCAGAACGCGGAGACCTCGGACGGCTTGAGCGGGCGGCCCAAAGCCCTCCGGGCGATCTTCTCCGCGTCCTGCCGGAGGGTCGCCCCCCCGCTCCGCAGGATCGGGGGCGGCTCGAAGACCCCGCGGGAGTGGGGGTTGTTGCCGATAAAAAAGTTGATCCCCCCGTGGGCCGTCAGGGGGACGAAGTCCCGGCCGACCTGCCAGTTCCGGAGGGCGACCAGCCCCAGGACGAGGACCACCCCCGACAGGTAGGCGGCGATTCGCCTTCCTCCGCCTGAGCTTCGGCGAAAGCGGAGGAAGATCCAGACCGCGACCAGGGGGATAAAGGCAATGATATGGGCGCTGGCGGTCGCGGTCAGACCCAGGAGCAGCCCGGCGCCGAGCCAGCCGGCCCAGCCGCCGCGCCGGTCTTCCAGCCGAAGCAGATAGAGGAGGACCAGAGCCTCGAGGAAGATGATCAGGACCGGGGAGAGGATGGCCGAGTCGTAGACGATCAGCCAGCCGTAAACGGACATGAAGAAAGCCGCCAGCAGACCGACGCCGGCGTTGAAGAACCGCCGCCCGATCAGGAAGATCAGCCAGCAGTTGACGGTCCCCATCACCACCTGGATGAACCGGGCCGTCTGGAGATTGACCCCGGCAATGGCATAGATCAGTCCCAGCAGATACGGATAGAGGGGGAGGGCGAAGAAGACCTCTTTTCCCAGCCAGTCTCCGCCGGCGATCCCGGCGGCCCAGTCGTGGTAGGTCTTCGAGTCCTCGATGACCATCCCGGCGATGGGGCTTTTGGCGATCTGATAAAAGAAAATGAAACGGAGGGAGAAGGCCAGGAAAAGGATCGCCGCCAGGATGATGCCCGTGTTCCGGGACAGCCGCTCTTGGTCAGGTCCGGCGTCTGATTTTTTATCAGGATGTTTTTTCTTTGCCGTCATGCATCCTTACTATACCAGCGGCGGCGGCTTCGAACACGGAAATAATAACCGGAAAAAACATATTGATAGAATATTTTTCTTTGGTAGTATGGTCTGGCCGCGGCGGCCGGGCCGTTAGCTTATTGCCGCGGCAGTTCAATAAATATGCGCCTGATTAACCTGAAAAGAATTTAGTACCTGATTACTCTGATTGACCTGAAAAAGAAAAAAATCAGAGAAATCAGGTAAAACTTGTCCTGAGCGAAGTCGAAGGATCAGGTGCAAAAAAGTTGCCCGAGTGAAGTGAACTAATTTACAAATGAACTGAGGAGAAAATGATGAAAAAAATGATGGCGGCGGCGGTCGTCCTGCTTCTGGTCACGGTGGTTCCGGCCGTCCGGGCCGAGTTCGGGATCGGGGGCGGCATCTACTACAACCGGCAGCTGGGCGATCTCAAGAACGATAAAGTCAGGGATTTCGACAAGGACTTTGTTTCCTACGTGCTCTCCCTGAAGTACCAGTTCGCGTCCGTCCTCGGCCTGGAAGGCAATCTCGATTACTACAACGGCAGCGGCACGATCGACTACACCCTGCGGCCGATGGGGACCGCGGTTTTGAGCATACCGCTTCCCGTATTCGATCTCTTCAATGCCGGCGTGGGGATCAATTCAACCTACACCAAATTCAAGGAAGCCGGCGGCACGAAGGGCGAATGGTCCAAGCTCAGCTATCACTTCAAGGCCGGCGTTCAGCTCCCGGTCGCCGACATTCTCTGGATATGCGGCGACTGTTATTACTTCGTCGACGACCTGAAAGACATCGAGGATTTTAATTCGGATCTGCTCACCTTCGGAGCCCGGGCATTGCTCCGGTTTTAAGGGACGCTGTCCGGATTAAAGAACATCAACCAGGCCCCCGGGCCGGAAAGGAGGTAGTACCATGGCGTTAAGCGATCCCCTTCAGTTTTATGATGTGAAGGCAAAGGGAAAAGTCAGCATCCCGCTCTCCCAGGTCCGCTATGAAGAAAGAAAGGGCAGGGGTTTTGCCGTAGCCAAGTCCCCGAGCGGGAACTATGACTGCTGGAGAGTCCTCGGCAAGGCCGACGCTGAACAGCTGAAGAAGATGAAGTAGTCCCCCTGCCGGTGTGCGGTTGCCGGGAGCCGGAAGGTATTTTTTCATCTTGTCTGCAGCAAGCAAGCAGGATAGGGTTCTATCCTGCTTGCTTCCTCTTCTTATTTTTCCTCCGGAAAAATAAGAAATTATATCATCCATAATGTGCAGTTGGAGTGGTGGTATATGTCGGCTGTGGTGAGGAATACTTTTTGCGATGTTGCCTCCGGAATGTAGCTTTTGTTTAAACAACAGACCCCCCCGACTGAATCAGTCGGGGGGGTCCATTATAAATTTGCGAGCGCAGCGAGCTAATTTATATGGCTATTGAACTGGCGGCAGTCTGGATCAATCCCTACACCATCAAAAAATCCCGGACCGGGGGGGTGATCGCCCGGCTTCTCTCTCTCGGTTCGGGCGAACTGATGGCCGCCCGGATGTTTTCTCCCAGCCGGGAACTGGTGGATCTCTACTGCCGGATCATTTCCCGCAAGGGTTCCGAGGAGTCGATGCTGGTCCGGGAGCAGATCCGTTCCTACCTTCTTCACAACTGGGTTCCGGTCAAGGGGCGGCGGGATCTCCCCCGGGTGATGATGCTTCTCTTCAAGGGAGAGGACGTCATCCGGCACCTGCGCCGGGACGTGGTCGGGCACATCCTCCGGGATTCCGGCTCCGGCGAGACGGTCCGGGATACCTACGGCGACTATGTGAAAAACGCCCGCGGGGACATCACCTATTTCGAGCCCGCCGTCTTCATCATCCCCGAGGCGGCCGAAGCGGAGGCGACCCTCCAGCTCTGGGCCCGTTTCTCCGACCGCGACGGCGGACTGCTCTTCCATTCCTGCGGCTATCCCCGGGGGGTGAAGCCGGAAATAACCCTGGTCCTGATGAAGCCGGAAAATTTCAAGGGACAGAGCAGCCTGGCCGGCAACGTGATGGACATCATCTCCCGGACCGGCTTGCGGATCGTCGGCGCCAAGATCGTCCACATGAGCGTCGAACAGGCGGAAGAGTTCTATGGACCGGTCGCCCGGGCGCTCCCGGAGAAAATGAAGCCGATGGTGGTTCAGGTGTTAAAGCAGTGCCTGGATCACACGCTGGACTTTTCCTTCCCGGAACCGGTCTATGAAAAGATGGCGGATATGCTGAAGGATTTTAAGGCCCGCCATGAATTCAACACCATCATCCAGGGGATGACCGGGATCAACCCCGATGAGATAACCGGCCTCCGGGCGAAGAGAGCTCCCGGCACCGAGAAATGCCTGGCCCTGATCTACCAGGGGGACCGGGCGATCTCCCGGATCCGGAGCGTCCTCGGGGCCACCGACCCGACCAAGGCGGGGTGGGCGACCATCCGCCGGATTTACGGCCACAGCATCAGTCAGAACGTCGCCCACGCGTCCGACTCTCCCCGCAACGTCGGCCGGGAGATGAGAATCATCGGGATGGAGAAAAACGACCTGAAAAAAATCATCACCGAATTTTACCGGAAATGAACATATCACCCCGTTTGAGTCAGATCAGTCCCTCGCTCACTCTTGAGATCACCGGCCGGGCCAAGGCCCTGAAGAAAGAAGGGATCGACATCGTCAGCTTCGCCGCCGGCGAACCGGACTTCGATACCCCGGAACACATCCGGGAGGCGGCCAAGAAAGCGATCGATGGGGGCAAGACCCGCTACACCCCGGCCCGGGGGATGCCGGAACTGATCGAGGCGGTCCGGGAGAAGTTCCGCCGGGACAACCGCCTCGATTACCCGGCTTCCGGGATCATCATCTCCTGCGGCGCCAAGCACTCCCTTTTCAATGCCTTCCAGGCGGTCTGCCGGGAGGGGGACGAGGTGATCATACCATCCCCCCACTGGGTGACCTACCCCGAGCAGGTCCGCCTGGCGGGGGCGGAGCCGGTCTTCCTGGAGACGGCGGAGGAGGAAGATTTTGGGATCGATCGGGAGCGGCTGGTTTCCCTGATCAGTCCCCGGACCAGGGCGATGGTCGTCTCCAGCCCGTCCAACCCGACCGGGAGCGGCTACGGGAGAGAAGATCTGGAGTTTATCGCCGATCTGGCCCTGAAACACGATCTCTGCCTGATCAGCGATGAGATCTACGAGAAACTGGTCTTCGACGGATACCGGGCCGTCAGCATCGCGTCGTTGAGCCGGGAAGTCCGGGACCGCACCATCGTCGTCAACGGGGTGTCCAAGACTTACGCGATGACCGGCTGGCGGATCGGGTACCTGGGAGCGCCCGAAAAAGTGGCGAAGGCGATCGGCAGTTTTCAGTCGCACAGCACGTCCAACCCGACCACCCCTGCCCAGTATGCCGCCCTGGCGGCCCTGACCGGCGACCAGGGATGCGTGGAGACGATGCGGCGCGCCTTTGAGGAACGAAGGAACCTGATGGTGGAACGGCTGAACACTATCCCCGGTGTCCACACCACCACGCCCCGGGGGACGTTTTACACGTTTCCGAACATCGGCTCCCTGGGGAAGCCGTCGCTGGAGCTGGCCGCCGAACTGCTGGACCGGGCCCGGATCGCGGTTGTCCCCGGAGCGGCGTTCGGGCGGGACAGCAACATCCGGATGTCTTTCGCCGACTCGACCGAAAACCTGATCAAGGGCCTGGACCGGCTGGAGGAGTTTATCCGTGACCGTGATCGGGATATTTTTTAAAATCCGAATGGAGGGGCGATCCTTATGATCACCCACCCGCCGCAGAATCATGAAGAAGATGTCAGTTCTCTTGTTCCTGATGTGTATGCCGTCGCCGGGCCTTTCCGTCGAGATCGCCGGCGTTGAGATTCCCGGTACGATACAGACCGACGGGATAACGCTTGTCCTCAACGGTGCCGGTCTCCGGACCAAGACTTTCCTGAAGATCAAGGTCTATGCCGCCGGTCTCTATCTGCCGGAAAAGTCGGACTCCGGCGGCGCTATCGTTGCCGCCGATACCCCGATGGCCATCCGGATGGTCTTCATCTACGACGGGGTCTCTCCCGAGAAACTGGTCGATGCCTGGAACGAGGGTTTTGAGAATGCCGGGGCAACGGCGTCTCTCGAAAATGAGATCGGGGTTTTCAATGCCTGCTTCACCCGGGAAGCGAAGCGCGGTGATGTCTACGATCTGATCTATCTCCCAGGAAAGGGTGTGGCGGTCATTATTAACGGCGCTCCGGAGGGAATGATACCGGGCCTGGCTTTTAAAAAGGCTCTCTTCTCCATCTGGCTGGGAGACGACCCCTGTGACGACGACCTGAAGGAGGCAATGTTGGGGATGGATTAAAATTATTCCCTCGTTCCCACGCTCCGCGTGGGAACGAAAATTCCATGGACTTCACCGTCGCCGAAAAGATTATCAAGAGCCACCTCGTCTCCGGGAAGATGGTCCCGGGTGAGGAGATCGCCCTCCGGGTCGATCAGACCCTCACCCAGGACGCCACCGGCACCCTGGCCTGCCTTGAGTTTGAAGCTCTTGGCATCCCCCGGATCAGGACCGAACTCTCGGTCAGCTACGTCGATCATAACACCCTTCAGGCCGGCTTCGAGAACGCCGACGACCACCGGTTCCTGCAGACGTTCGCCGCCCGGCATGGGATTTTGTTTTCCCGGCCCGGCAACGGGATCTGTCATCAGGTCCACCTGGAGCGCTTCGGGCGCCCCGGCGCCGTCCTGCTCGGCTCCGACAGCCACACCCCGACCGCGGGAGGACTGGGGATGCTCGGCATCGGTGTCGGCGGCCTGGAGATTGCGTCCGCTCTTTCCGGCCGCCCGTTCTTCATGACCATGCCCGGGATCTTCCGGGTCAGGCTGACGGGAAGCCTCCCGCCCCTGGTCGCCGCCAAGGACGTCATCCTCTTTGTCCTCCGGGAAATCGGGGTCACGGGCGGGGTGGGGAAGATTCTGGAGTATGACGGTCCCGGGGTAAAAAGCCTTTCGGTCCCCCAGCGGGCGACCATCGCCAACATGGGGGCGGAGACGGGGGCGACGACGTCGATCTTCCCCTCTGATGAAGAGACCCGCTTCTTCCTGGCCCGGCAGGGAAGGGGAGAGGTTTTCCGGGAGATTGCCGCCGACCCCGGCGCGGCCGGCGCGGGGGAGCTGGAGATCGATCTCGGTGCCCTGGAGCCACTGATCGCCTGCCCCCATTCCCCGGCCAACGTCCGCCTGGTCCGGGAACTGGCGGGCCGGGTGGTCCAGCAGGTTTGCATCGGCAGCTGCACCAATTCTTCGCTCGGCGACCTGATGACCGTCGCCGCGATCCTCCGGGGGAAGACCGTTCACCAGGACACCAGCCTGGTCATCTCCCCGGGCTCCCGCCAAGTTCTGGAGATGATGGCCCGCAACGGCGCCCTGGCCGATCTGATCGAAGCCGGCGCCCGGGTCCTGGAGACCGCCTGCGGGCCCTGCATCGGGATGGGGCAGTCGCCCCCGACCGGGGGTGTCAGCCTCAGGACCTACAACCGGAACTTTAAGGGGAGGAGCGGGACCGCCGACGCGGAGGTCTTCCTGGTCTCGCCGGAGACCGCCGCCGCCTCCGCCCTCGCCGGGCGGATAGCCGACCCCCGTGACCTGGGGCCGGTGCCGGTGATATCCCTGCCGGACTCCTTTACGGTCGATGACTCCCTGATCATTCCCCCGTCACGGGAACCCGGGGATGTCTCCGTCATCAGGGGGCCGAACATCTCATCCATCTCCCCCGGGGAACCGCTCCCCGACGTCATGAGGGCGTCGGTCTGGCTCCGGACGGGCGACGATATCACCACCGACGACATCATGCCGGCCGGGGCGAAGGTCCTGCCCTACCGGTCGAACATCGAGAAAATCTCGCGGTATGTCTTCGCCTCCATCGACCCCGGTTTTGTTGACCGGGCCCGGATGGCAAAGGAAAAGGGTCTCCGGGGTGTGATCGCGGGGGGCAAGAACTACGGGCAGGGGTCATCCCGGGAGCACGCCGCCCTCGCCCCCTACTTCCTGGGAGTCCGGGCCGTCGTCGCCCGGTCCTTCGCCCGTATCCACCGCTCCAATCTCATCAACTTCGGCATCCTTCCCCTTGTCTTCCCGGCGGGGGAACCGGGAGGGGGCCTGGAAACGGGGGACGAGCTTTTGTTCCCGTTCCTTCGCCGGGAGGTGGCGGCGGGGAACACGGTTACCCTGCGTGACGTAACCCGCTCCCGGGATTACCGCCTGGTCCTGACGGTGACCGGCCGGGAGAAGAGCATTCTTCTGGAGGGAGGCCTGCTCAACTGGATTATCCGTTCGGGCTCCGCCTCCTGACCCGGAGCGAATACGAGTGTCATCCCCCCGATATCTTCAGGTATCCGGTTGCTTCGGAATTCCAATAATTATTAGCCACCAAGTCACAAAGGCACCAAGAAAAGAGACAAGAGAGCACAAAATACTCACCTTATTTGGGTTTTTCTTGGCGCCTTAGTGTCTTAGTGGCAAAAGGTTCAGACGAAGTGAGCTGAGTCCTGTGAACTTTCCGGCGAAACCGTATCTGACCAGGGCCCGTCTCCGGGTGTTTGAATACGACCCGGGACTTATCCGCCTCCGCCGGGCCGTGAGGATCATTCTCTGCGGGCTGTTCTCGATTGTTCCCGCGGGCCTGATCTCGGCCTTTTCCGCCATCGGCGTCTATCCTCGCGGAAACGCAGCGCCCCTTTTCGATCCGCGACTGATTCTGCCGGCCCTGATCATGTCGGTTCTCCTGGCCGCCGCCATCGCCGGCGCCTCTCCGCGTGCCCGGCAGCTGGGGATGCTGAGAAATTTTTTGGGGGCGGTCGCCATCACCATCCCCGCCTCCCTGGTCACCGAGGGGTCTCTTTCCTACGGACTGCTTCTCTCCGGCGCCGCCTTTCTCGTTCTTTACCTCCGCCGGTTCGGCCCCTCCTGGAACGGGATCGCGATGATCGGCCTCCTCGCCCTGGTCCTGGTCCCCCGGCTGGAAATAACCCCCGCCCTGCTTCCCCGTTTCTGGGCCGTGCTCGCTGGAGCTTTCCTGGCCGGTTTCTTTGTCAGCTTCCATGTTCTGCCCGTCCGCCTGACCCGGGCGCTCCTGGATTGCCTGGCCCGCTTCCTCGCCGCCGCCGCCGTCTCCGGCCGGCACCTGTGCCTGACGGCCCGGGGCCGGGGACGCGACCATGCCGACATGATCAGGAAAGCGAAGCGGGAAATGGACGAGTCTCTCTTTCTCTGGTTCAGCATCGCCTCCGGGGTTCTTCCCCGGAAAGACCCGGCCTGGAACATCCTGGATGAGATCGCCGACGCCCAGTTCCGGCTCGGCAATCTCCTCCGGATCGCCCGGAGCGCGATCGAGCACCTCGCCGGCCCGCCGGGGGAGGGGACCCTCGTGCCGGCGGCGGCGGTTCTCGATGAACTGGAGTCCGTGCTCGAATCGGGGAGGAGGGCGCTGGTGCTGGAGGGAAAAATCCCCCTCGACCTGGAAGAATTCCAGAAAGAGGCCAGGCGTTTTCAGGAGGACTGGGAGTCCCGCCGGGGCCCGATCACCGCCGGGGACATCCAGGCCGGGAGGTTTGCCGTCGCCATGCTGCAGACCGGCCGGGTGCTGGGAGCTCTTTCCCGGGAAGCGTCGCAGCTGGCGGGGAGGGAAGGATGAGCGCCTTGAAACTGCGGCCGACGACCCGGATGGCGGTTCAGGGAGCGGTGGCCGTCGGGCTGGTCCTCTTCGTCAACTCCCTGCTCGGGCTGGAGCGTCCCTACTGGGGAGCTTTGATGGCCGTGGTGGTGATCGCCGGATCGTGGGGCGAGAACCTCGGCAAGCTCAAACAGCTTCTCCTGGGAACACTGGGGGCGGTGGCGGGCTCCCTGGTCTTCCTGGCCATGACCGGGCGGCATCCCGTCCCGGTCCTGGCCGTCTCCCTGACCTGCCTCTTCCTGTGGGCCTATTATGCCCCCGTCTCCTACACCGTGTCCTGCGCCTGGATGGGGGCCTTCGCCATCATTACCGTCACCTTCCTGCAGGGGGGCAGCAATCAGATCGCCCTCGGCCGCGGGATCCAGGTGATTCTCGGGGGAGGGTTGGGCATCCTGGCCTCCGCCTTCATCCTCCCGGTCGGGGCCGGGGGGGACCTGGATCGGCAGATCATCGACTTGAAAGATTTTTTACGGGAGACCGTCCGCCGGGGATTCGCCTCTTTTGCCGAAGAGCATGAGGATGAGTATTCGCTTTCCGCCGCCATCAAGATCGGCAGGCTCCTTTCGAAACTGACCGAGACCGGGAGAACGGCCGTCAACGAGTACATCATCTTCCCCGCCCGGCGCCGGGAGATTGCCATGCGTCTTAACCATGTCCGCCGTCTCAGTTCATATACCACCGGGCTGCTGGAAAGCCTGACGGCCTGCCGGGACGGGGACCTCACCCCGGGGATGCGCGCTTTCTTTTCCGCCGCCGCCAACCTGCTCGACCGGGCTTTTGCCGCCGAATCCCGCGATCCGGGGAACGCCGTTTCTCCCGAGGCCGAACTCGGTATCCTGCGGGGGCTTTTCACCAAGGAAGTAAGCCGGAGGGGAGAGGACTTCCCCCGTCGTGATCTCGCTCCCTATCTGATGGTCTTTTACTATATCCGGGGCATCGTCGAGACCACCGGGGATGTCCCCTGCGGACTTGCCGCGCACCCCGACGGACACACGGGCGGACTTCAGGCCCCCCGCCGATAGGAGTCCATTCAGCTTGCTCTCCCACCTCTGAGACTTTTTTCGTCAGTCCATGTTCGGATTTCCTCATTAATTATCGTGTTGTTTCAGAGAAAATCTTCGAAATACCTTTATAAGTAAGGCATAATTACTGCCATGGAAGAGTTCTCTTCAGAACTGAAGAAATCGGCGGAGTTTCGTCTCTTCCTCAACGCCTGGGAATCCGGGCGAGACCTGCGGGCGCTCCGGGCGGCCGGATCCGCCCCCGGGTTCATCGTCGCCCGGGCCTACCGGGTGTCCCCCCGCCCCTTCCTGATGATCGCCCGGGGAGAGAAAGAGGCGGAGCGGCTCGGCCGGGAACTGGAGGGATTCCTGGGCACGGCCCCGGTTGTCTTCCCGGCGCAAGAAGTGCTGCCGGGCGATCCGCCGCGGCCTGATCCCGTGGTCCAGGCGGAAAGGCTGGCCGTCCTCGGCCGCCTCGCCTCCCCGGGCGCCCGACAATTTCCCCTGATCGCCACTCCGGCGGCCCTGGCCGCCAACCTTCCCGCCCCCGAGGATTGCCGGGCTTCCGTGATCCGGCTGGCCTCCGGTGACGGGATGGAACCCGCGTTCCTCCGGGAGCGGCTGGTCGGGCAGGGGTACGAATACCAGGACCCGGTGATGGAGCGCGGACGGTTCGCCCGACGGGGAGGGGTGATCGATCTCTTCCCGGGGAACGCCGATCAACCCCTTCGGGTGGAGTTCGAGGGTGACCGCGTCGCCTCTCTGAGGAACTTCGACCCCCGGACCCAGCGGTCGATCGGATTGATCGAAAAGACGGAGATATCGCCCCTCGCCGGCGCGGGGCGGGCGTCCCTCTTCGACTATCTCCCGGAGGACTGCCGGCTGATCTGGGACAGCGGCGTTCTTCCGGAGGATCCGGCCGGCTTCGAACGCCGCCGGGAGGGGCGCCCCGCCGTCTTTTTCGCCCCGGACGCGATTTTCCCGGCAGAAAGCGGCCTGTCCGGCGGCCCGGAAATCCGGTTCTCCATCAACACCCTGGAGAAATTCAAGTACCGCGGCGAAGGATCGCCCTATCCGCTCCTGGATGCTCTCCCCGGTCTGCTCGCCGACGGATACCGGGTGCTGATTTGCGCCCACAACCCGGGCGAGGCCGGGCGCCTGGAGGAGATCCTGAAAGAGCGGGGTGTCCATCCGGGCCCGGATCTCCGGGTGGCGGCCGGCGAGCTGACGGAAGGATTCATCTGGGAGGAACCCCGCCTGGCGGTGATGGGGGACGGCGAGATCTTCTCCCGGTACCGGCTCCCCCGTCCCCGCCAGAAGTACACCGGCACCGCGGGGGCCCTGCCGCGGGCCGATTTTCATCCCGGGGATTGGGTCGTCCACCTCGATCACGGGATCGGGAAGTTTCTGGGGATCAGGCAGCTGACAGTCGAGGGCCGGAGCCGGGAGATGCTCGTCATCCGGTACGCGGAGAAGGCCCGCCTCTACCTGGACCTGACCCAGTCGCACCTCATTTCCCGCTATGTGGGAGCGGGAACGGCCCGGCCGAAACCGGACCGCCTGGGCGGGGGGCGCTGGCTCCGGGCCCGGGCCGCCGCCGGGGAGGCGATCCGGGACCTGGCGGCCGAGATGCTCGAACTGCAGGCGCACCGGGCGATACTGCGGGGCCATCCGTTCCCCCCCGATACCGCCTGGCAGAATGAGTTCGAGGCCGCCTTCATCTACCCGGAGACGCCGGAGCAGTCCCGGGCCGTCGCCGAGATCAAGCGGGACATGGAATCAGAGCGCCCGATGGACCGCCTTCTCTGCGGCGACGTGGGCTACGGGAAGACCGAGGTCGCCGTCCGGGCCGCTTTCAAGGCGGCGATAAACGGGAAGCAGACGGCGGTCCTGGTCCCGACCACGATCCTCGCCCAGCAGCACCTCCGGACTTTCCGGGAGCGGATGTCCGATTATCCGGTGCGGGCGGAGATGCTCTCCCGGCTGATCACGCCCGGGGAGCAAACGGCCATCCTCGTCGACCTGGCAGGCGGGAAGGTCGACATCGTGATCGGGACCCACCGGCTGCTCCAGGGCGACGTCGCCTTCAGCGACCTCGGCCTGGTCATCATTGATGAGGAGCAGCGATTCGGCGTCCGTCACAAGGAGAAACTGAAGCGGATGAAGCAGCTGGTCGATGTCCTCACTCTGACCGCCACCCCCATCCCCCGCACCCTCTACCTCTCCCTGACCGGCGCCCGCGATCTGAGCTCCATCACCACCCCTCCCCAGGACCGGCTGGCGGTGGAGACCCGGGTCATGCCCTATGATCCGGAGGTGATCAAAAACGCCGTCCGGCGGGAGGCGGAACGGAGCGGCCAAATCTACTACCTTCACAACCGGGTCCGGGACATCGACCAGGTCCGCCGGCGGCTGGAGGTCTGGTTCCCGGACCTGGCGATCGCCTCCGCCCACGGCCGGATGAGGGAAGAGGAACTGGCCGGGGTGATGGACCGGTTCGCCGGCGGGGCGATCGATCTCCTGGTCTGCACCACCATCATCGAGTCGGGCCTCGACATCCCCAACGCCAACACCCTGATCGTGGAGAACGCCCACCGGTTCGGACTGGCCGACCTTTACCAGCTCCGGGGGAGGGTGGGGCGTTTCAAGCACCAGGCCCACGCCTACTTCTTCTACCCGCCCGCCGTCTATTTGGAGGCCGCCGCCCATCAGCGCCTCCGGGCCATCGAGGAGTTTTCTCACCTGGGGGCGGGCTACGGCCTGGCCCTCCGCGACCTGTAAATCCGGGGGGCCGGGAACATCCTGGGCCGGGAGCAGCACGGGCACATCGCCGCGGTCGGTTTCGACCTCTACTGCCGGCTCTTGAAGGAGAGCGTCGCCCGGCTCCGGGGGGAGGAGACGAAGCCGCCGCCGCGGGTGTCGATTGAGTTCACCCTTCCGGTCTCTCTCCCCGACGACTACACCGGGACAGAGAGCCAGCGGATCGAGATCTACCGGGACTGGGCGGAACTGGCCGGACGGGAGGAGATCGGACGGTGGCTGGACGCCCTCCGGGACCGTTTCGGCCCCCCGCCGCCGGAGGCGGAGCTGCTGGCACGGGTGGCGGAGCTGAAGCTGGCCGCGGCGGAGGAGGGGGTCACCTCGATCAGGTGGATCGAGGGACGGTACGCCTTCTTCCGGGGGGAAAAGGTTCTCCGCGCCTGGCCGGGCGCCGCTCCCGACTCCCCGGAAGCCCTCTCCCGGTTCATCAAAGAGGCGATGAAGAACTGCCACTCCCTGAAGGATGCTGGTCGCCTCTAACTGTCATCACCTCCGTTTTGCCGCTGGGGGGGAAACAGCCTTCCGAAGAGGATATTATATCTCACCTTGAGCCCGGGTTAATAAACCCGGGTGGGTCTTCTCCAGATCAGTTGAAACTGTTGAATTAAACTATATGCGAAACAAATTTTCTTGAGAGAGATACTACCTTGGCCACAATTTAGGTTGCACTAAAGTATCGTTATTTAATGACTAAATCCTCAGCCAGAACTTACTCGAAAAGGTAACTAATAAAAGTTAATAATACCAAAACAATGGTAGAAAACGAAGGAGAAAAAGCTTGTAAAAGTGCCGCAACATGCTATAGTAAGCCAACTAACATCAATTAGGAGGCTAAAAATGAAAGCATGTGCGGCACAGTATAATCTACCATCTTCCACCCCTGTCGGCAACTTATTTATACCGGTTCCTGATACGGAATTCCACGATTTCCTGCTACAAATCGATGAATTTGTCAAATTTGTTCCTGAGATTCTGGAAGCAATCGAGCGAGATCTGGACGAACGCGGAAAAAAGAAGAAAAAAGTTCGACTGACGGATAAACGATTTGCTGAAGAGATGACCGGGGAACTGCCGGGCATACAGCTTGAGAAATATACAGTCAATGATCATGAACTGACTTTGGAGGTGGGACGGCCCCGAATGCCCGCTTATCTGGTTTGTGTATTTTTAATGATGCGGGGGAAACATGGCTCCATAACAAAGTTGAGAGACGTGACATTTCAGAGAGAGTCGATGTCTCTATATTTGCTCATGCAAGAGCGGGGATATACGTTGCCGGCGCCGACTACGATTATGGAGAATATTAATAAGATCAGCAATGAGACGCGGGATTTGAGGAGACCTATCAGCCGTTTGATTATTTATTTCCCAGTCGGCGGGAGATGCTCAATCGGGTGTTACAGCAGATGCGGGAGGATATCGGGGATGCCTACCGGGTAATCCGGTATACCGAAGAACGGATCTTCGAGGGGAAGGTGAGTGGTTCACGAGACAAGGTGTTGAGTTTGTCGGACAAGACGGCGGCTTACATCAAGAAGGGTGGCCGGGAACCGGTGATTGGTTACAAGCCACAGATAGGAAGAAGTGAGCATGGTTTTATCACCAGTCTGATCGTGAAGGAGGGAAACCCGGCGGATAGCGGAGAGCTAATTCCTGTGTTTCAAGATGCCGTTTCTCGGACCGGGGTTGTGCCGAAGGTGGTCAGTGTTGACGACGGGTATGCCTCAGGGGAAGGGCGAGATTACATTCTGGATATAGGGGTTAGTGTAGTGAGCATCAGTGGTTCCAAGGGGAAGAAGCTGATTGGCGAGGAGGACTGGGAGAGCGAAGATTATCAAGATGCGAGGGATGACCGATCAGCAGTCGAATCCTTGATCTTCGTATTGAAGTAGTGTTATTACTTTGGGCGTATGGGGAGGAGGGGATTGGAGGCGGTGCGGGCTGAGATGCTGGAGAAAGCATTGGCCTACAACTGTTGCCGGATAATCCATGAGAGGGAAAAGAAGCGCCGACAACAACTTAAGCAGGCCGCTTAAACAGCGGTCGGGTCAGTCGTCAGTCATAAAACACAGTAGGATTGACTTTACGGAAGACGAATTTAGTGAATACCACGGGAAAATCTGAAGGAAAATCTTGACTCAAGGTAGCCACATATATATTACTTAAACTACCAGCGTCGCTACGCTCCGATAGTGGCTACCTTGGCCCGGAATACCCGGCTACCTTGCCCCGGAATGGGTGGCTACCTTGGAGCGGAATACCCGGCTACTTTCACCGGAATACGCATGATACAATACGATAGAAAATAATAGCAGGAGTGTCCTGGATGAAAAAAGCATCAATAAGTTGTCTTGCATTTATCTTATTCGCTATCTCCCAGGTTAATACAATCCCTGAAGAATCTTTAAAAGAACCCGGGAAAAGTAACGTGGAAACGGCCGGAGCTATTGTTAGAACGAAAGATAAGAACAATTCCACCGCCTTGTGTTCCGCCGCGGAAAGCGGCGATCTTGATGCCATCAACGCCCTGATCACAGCCGGATCTGATATCAATGTGGTTGACAGCTTGGGGAGATCACCTTTACACCAGGCAGTCGAGTATGGCCGGCATGATGCGGTTATCGCCCTGATTACTGCCGGGGCCGATGTCAACGCGAAGGATAAGAATAACTGGACAGCCCTGATGCTCGCGGCAAAAGAGGGACATTCCGGGATAGTGAACGCTCTGATTATTGCCGGGGCCGATATCGATTTATCCGATCAATATAGGATGATCCCTTTACGCCTGGCGGTTGGTTATAATCACCCTGATACGGTTACCGCCCTGGCGGCCGCCGGAGCTGATGTCAATGCAAAGTATCAGAATGCTTGGACCTTATTAATGTCAGCGGCTAAGGATGGTCACGTCGAAACAGTAAACGCCCTGCTCGCCGCCGGGGCCGAGGTCAACGCGAAGGATAAGGAAGGCTGGACAGCATTGATGCTTGCGGCCAGAGAGGGACACTGTGAGGTAGTAAACGCCCTTCTCGTCGCCGGGGCTGATGTCAATACTAATAATAATAATGGCTGGACGGCTCTACTGCTCGCGGCAAAAGAGGGACATTCCGGGATAGTGAACGCTCTGATTATCGCCAGAGCCGATATCAATCTATCTGATCAAGATGGGATAACCCCTTTACGCCTGGCGGTTGGTCAGAATCACCCTGATACGGTTACTGCCCTGGCGGCCGCCGGAGCTGATGTCAATGCACAGTATAAGAATGCTTGGACTTTATTGATGTCAGCGGCTAAGGATGGTCACGTCGAAACAGTAAACGCCCTGCTTGCCGCCGGGGCCGAGGTCAACGCCAGTGGTAAAAACGGATATACGGCCTTGATGTCCGCGGCGAAAAGCGGACATAGCAAAATAATAAACACCCTGCTCACTGCCGGAGCCAATATCAATGCAATCAGTGCTTCGGGAGGATCGGCTCTACATCTGGCTGCAGAATATGGTCATAATGACGCGGTTAAAACCTTGATCGCGGCTGGAGCCGATGTCAGTATAACGGATATTTCAGGAAAATCACCCTTACACAGAGCTTCCGAAAATGGGCATAATATTGTAGTTAAAACGCTGATAAACGCCCAAATCGACTCCGGAGCGGATGCCAACGCAATGAAATAAGGGTGCTTCGGTGGCTATTACGAGCTTATCCGTTGTCCCTGGTTCGTGAGCGGAGCGCAACGACATGACGTGAAATTACTGAAGCCAACGTTAGATAACACCGTCGTAGATCGACCAGATGGTGATGGTTCACCAAAGGAACATCTTTGCGCCGACAAGGGATATGCTGGACAACCGGTCCAGCAAGCCATTGAAGAACGGAACTACGGTCCACATGTTCCCCAAAGGGGCGAGAAGGCACCAGCGAAGAAGAACTCTCGTTACTGCGTCAGGCGATGGGTGGTCGAACGAACTTTGTTGTCGCTGAATCGCTATCGGAAACTGCTGGTCCGATTTAAGAAGACCGCGGCAAGTCACGAGGCTTTATTGGATTTGGCATACGCATTGATTGTTTTTAGACAGGTTATTGTTATTTACGGATAAGCTCTTAGGCAAGCATTTAAAATTAAAATTTATTGCGGTATTCTTCCCTGGTTACGCAGTACTGATTCAAGGTTTTTAGTGGCTTCTTTATAGTCGGGCGTAATTGTCAGCGCGTTTTTGAAATCCGCGATCGCCCGGTCATATTTTCCCATGGTGGCATAGACAGCACCCCGGTTGTTATAAGCCCTGGCTGAAGCCGGATTAAGTTCCAGAATTGTTGTGAAGTCCGAGATCGCCTCCGGGTATTCCTTCTGATTGGCATATGCTGTTCCTCGATTGATATAAGCATCAATATAAACGGGATCGATTTTTAAAGCCCGTGTGAAATCGTCAATCGCCTGGTCGAATTCGCCCCGTTTGGCGTGGGCGGTTCCTCGATTGTTATAGATCTCCACACTACTTAAATTAATGTTTGAAGCTTTCTTAAATTCAATGACCGCTCTCCGACGTTTATCCATTTTAGTATACGCGGCTCCTTTATCATAAAATGCTTCCATATGCTTCGAACTGGCTTTTAATGCCCGGTTAAAGTCTTCAATAGCCGGGCCATAATTTCCTTTTTTAGTGTAGGCTACCCCCCGATTGTAATAAGCCCCAACATAAGCCGATTCAATCTTGATCGCCCGGTTAAAATCGAATATCGCTTTATCGTATTCCCCTTTTTGTAAATATGCTAACCCACGGTTGTTATACGGCCGTGCTTTGCCGGGAGATTTGGTAACGACATCACCCCACAATGTCAATTCATCCGTCCAGACCGCATTCCTCCGGAAGGTTAGAATTGAATAAAAACCGGCTACAAGAATCAGGGAGATCACCATCACCTGTGTCCGTCGATTATTCAGAACATAGTACAGAATGACCGGGAGGAAAAAACCAGCAGGGCGATAACCCATAACAGCCAGAAACATCTATTCCGGAGTAAGTCTCTTCGAAACAATAAAGCAAAGCCAAAGATAACCGGTAAAAGCAGGAAACTGGTATATTTTGTCAGGAGAGCCAGCCCCAGGCTGACACCGGCCCAGAGAAACCGGTTTTTCTTCTCCCACCCCCGGATAAAAAAAATAGAGTGTGAGCAGAATGAAAAACGTCTGAGTGGTTCCCGGCCATAGTTTTTCCGAGCAGAGCCAGTGGACCGGGTCGAGACTTAGAAGGACAGCCGCCATTATTCCGATCGTACGGTCATATAATTGTTTGCCGATCAGAAAGATCAGCCAGATAGTAAGGCAGCCAAAGAGGACGGAGACCAGGGAAGCGGATTTTACCGTGGGGCCGAAGAGACGAAGGCTCAAGGCGATAAAATAGCTGAAGAGGGGAGGATGCTTGAAGAGAGGTTGTTGTAGATACTCCGGCGGCGGGCGGCCCATCTTCACAAGATTATGGTAAATAGGCCGGGGTGAATAATTGCCCGGGTCCTGATAAAGCTGGTAGCCGAGTTCCTGATAGAGGCTTTCATCAAAGGTAGAACGGTGGGGGCGGTTGATGCCGTTCCATCTCAGCGCAAAGCTCAGTATCAAAACCAGAATCAAGAGCAATGGAATGAAGCCTCCGGGGATTGCTGGAGCTTTTTTGTTTTTTCGGGAGCGTTTCATCTTTTTCCCTCTTACACTGCCAGAAAATCGAGCTTAAATCCATAAAAAGCGGTTATAAAATGCCCCCCGATTAATAAAACATATCTTCGACAATCTTTGGCATTGTTTAAAACTAACCCGATTTATTTCTGCCTGTCGGCAGGCAGGAATAAATCGGGTTAAGACGCAGGTATGATCGCTAAGCAGGGCAGCCATTTCGATGTCATCCTTCTCACCGCGGAATACTATGACGATCATCCGCTCTCGCCCGCGGGGATCATCGCCCGGGTGCTGGATGCCGCGGGCTTCAGCGTCGGGATCATCGAGAAACCCCTAACCGGAGAGGATGTCGCCCGGCTCGGCCCGCCCCGGCTCTTTTTCGGCGTGACGGCAGGCTCCATCGACAGCATGCTGAATAACTACACGCCGTTAAAAAAAGAGCGGACGGCTGACGCCCACAGTTCCGTTACCGCCATGCCCGACCGGGCGGTGATCGCGTACTGCAACCGGATCAAAGAACGCTTCCGGGGGATCCCGATCGTGATCGGGGGCATCGAGGCGTCGCTGAGGCGGTTTGCTCATTATGATTACTGGGACAACGCCGTCCGGAGAAGCATCCTCTTCGATTCCCGGGCCGACATCCTGGTGTACGGCAGCGGCGAAAAGCAGGTCATCGAGATCGCGGAGAGGCTGCGGGACGGGAGGGACCTCACCGGCATCGAGGGCACCTGCCGGAAAAGCCGGGAGCTGCCCCCGTCTTTTGAACTGCTCCCCTCGTTCCAAGAGGTCACGGCCGACAAAATACAGTTTTGCCGGATGCAGGCGGGGTTTTCCAACCGCAAAAACCTGGCCCAGGAATATGAGAACAACTACCTGCTCCAGTATCGCTCCCCACAATACACGACCGGCTATCTGGACTGGATCTATTCGCTCCCCTACACCCGGGAGCTGCACCCGGACTCCCTGCTGGCCATGGCCCGGTTTTCCGTTGTCACCCACCGCGGATGCGTCGGGCGCTGCAGTTTCTGCTCGCTCGCCCTTCACCAGGGGGACCGCATCATCTCCCGGTCCGAGGAGAGCATCCTCGCCGAGATAAAAAGGCTGACCGGCTACCCCGGCTTCAAGGGCTACATCGACGACCTGGGGGGGCCGTCCGCCAACATGTACGGGATGGACTGCGGCCGGACGTGCTCCGGCTGGTGTCTCTCCTGCAGTGATCTGGACAGAAGCCATCAGCGGTTGATCGCGCTTCTGAAAAAGGCGCGGGCGGTCCCCGGCGTGAAGAAGGTGTTTGTCAGGAGCGGCATCAGATACGATCTCGCGATGGCCAGCGAAGAGTATCTGAAGGAACTCTCGGCTCACCACATCTCGGGTAGTCTCAAGATCGCTCCCGAGCATTTTTCTCCGGGCGTGCTCACGCTCATGAACAAGGACAACTCCCGGTTTGATGAGTTCGTCAAACTCTTCAATTCCCTCAACCGCGACACCCGCCAGTCCCTGCGCCATTACCTGATGATCGGCCATCCGGGCGACGATGAGGAGGGGGTGAAAATACTGATGGAGAAGGTTAGGGCACTCCAAAACATCGAGCAGTTCCAGGTGTTCACCCCCACGCCGATGTCCGTTTCCTCCTGCATGTACTGGACCGGCGTGAATCCTTTCACGCTGGAAAAGGTCAGGGTGGTCCGCGATTACCGCACGAAAAAGAAAATGAAGAGGATGCTCCTCGGGTTAAGGGAGAAAAGGCGTTCCGGCGCCCGGGCCGTTCCCCGCCAAGGGGCCAAAAGATCGGGGGTCGGACAGCGGATTCGCGGCCGCGATTTCCCGCCGCGATGTAAATGAAACCCCCCGCGCCTGCGCGTGGTACCTTTATTTACCCGCCTACGCTAAAGCTTCGGCGGGTTATCCGCCAACATTTCCAGACGACATCCCCCGAAGCATTTTTTCGCATTCATCCCCGGGCAACCTCCTTCGCCGAAGTAGCTTCGGCTACGAAGGCTGAATGCCCGGGGTCTTCTGCGAAGGCGGATAAAAACGGCAGAGTCATTTTCGTCCGGCCGGCAGGAGGCGGGCAACATCGGCCAGGAGTTCTTCGATACTTCCCCTGCCGGCGATAACCTTCCGCAAATCCCCCAGCCCCGGGCGTCCGGCCAGGTAGCGGACCAGGTGGCCATAAAATTCCCGTCCGGCCGCCGCCCCGGCCCGGCTCTCCGGCCGGCCGCGGATACGGGCTTCCTCGAGCATGTGCCGGTAGAGCACCTCCAGGTGTTCGGCGATCACCCGGTAGCGTTCCTCATCCGTCGGGGGCGTGAAGGATTTTCCCGACCAAAGACACCGGCACTCCTCGAACAGCCAGGGGTTGCCGAGCGCCGCCCGACCGATCATCACCCCGTCCACCCCGTACCGTTCCAGCGCCGAGACCGCTTCGCCGGCGGTGGTGATCCCGCCGTTGCCGATGACCGGGATGGACGATTGTTCTTTGACCCGGCCGATCGCTTCCCAGTCGGCCGGCCCGCCGTGCCGGTCGCCGGCGAACCGGCCGTGGAGGAAGAGAGCCTTTCCGCCGCCCTCCTCGACGGCCCGCAGTATCTCGTAAATGTTGCGGCGATCGGGTGATACGCCGAGACGGGTCTTGACCGTGACCGGGAGCGTCACCGCCCGGGAGACCTCCCGCACGATGTCGCGGATCTTCCCCGGGTCCTTCATCAGGGCCGCCCCGGCTCCCTTCCGCATGATCTTCGGCACCGGGCAGCCGCAGTTGATGTCGATCAGGGAGAACCGCCCCAGGGATTCGATCACCGCCGCCGCCGCGGCCAGGGCCCCGGGCGAATCCCCGTAGAGATGGGCAACGACCGGTTCCTCCTCCGGGTGTGTCGCCAGGTAGTGCATGGTCGGGGGCGAGCGGCGGCATACCCCCTCGGCGGTCACCACCTCGGTAAAGACCAGGCCGCATCCGAACCGGAGGCAGATCCCTCGGAAGGGCGACTGGGTATACCCAGCCATCGGAGCCAGGATGAATGGTGGTTCGACAACAAGATCACCTATCTTGAGGGGGGAGGGAGAGTTCATAGATAATTATACCCAGCTCAAAAAGGATTTCGAGCAGGAAATCCTAAATCCTAATATCGAAATCCTAAATAAATTCAAAATTCCAAACCGGCCGTGCCGGAACGCTCGCGACCGTTTGTTTTGGTCATTGATTATTGGGATTTGAGATTTGTTTGATATTTTCAGCCGGAGGCTGATCAGCCTTTGGCTGAGGTGCTTGTGATTTGGAATTTTTATTTGCTTGTTGCGCTACTTTTTCGGCGGCGGCGGACGCGGCGGCGGGATCACCCAGGTAGTAATGGCGGAGAGCCTGACCTTTTCCGTCCAGTTCATAGACCAGGGGGATGCCGGTGGGGATGTTGAGGTCCGGGATCTCCCGGTCGGAGATTCCGTCCAGGTGCTTGACCAGGGCCCGGAGGCTGTTCCCGTGGGCGGCCACCAGGACCCGGTTTCCTTTCAGTATTTCGGGGAGGATGGTCCGGTCCCAGTAAGGGAGCACCCGCTCCAGGGTGTCTTTCAGGCATTCGGTGGCGGGGAGAAGGGCGGGATCGACATCACGGTACCGGGGGTCGAAGCGGGGGTGGCGGGGGTCGTCTTCCGTCAGGGCGGGGGGCCGGACATCGTAGCTCCGCCGCCAGAGATGGACCTGCTCCGCGCCGTACTTTCCCGCGGTCTCCGATTTATTCAGCCCCTGCAGCGCCCCGTAATGGCGTTCGTTGAGGCGCCAGGAACGGATGACCGGTATCCACATCAGGTCCAGCCGTTCCTGGACGATCCAGAGGGTCCGGATCGCCCGCTTGAGAACCGACGTAAAGGCACTATCGAAGGAAAAGCCGGCTTCCTTGAGTTCCTTTGCCGCCCGGTTGGCCTCGGTTATCCCCGTGCGGTCCAGATCGACATCGGTCCAGCCGGTAAAGCGGTTCTCCCTGTTCCAGGTGCTTTCTCCATGACGCAATAAGACAAGGTTGGTGGTCACGAGTATCTCTCCAGCGTCATCTAAGTAGTAACACCAGCGAAAGCGGTCATCGCGAGGCGAGGCGACAACTTTAGGCACTTTAGCTCACTTTCTTTCTACATTCTTCCGTGCCGGATGATGGTGATCAGCAGCCAGAACCCCATGATCCCGGCGACCAGGAACCCGATCACGCCGATGATCGGGATGCCGTTCCACTTCGGGGGGACGCCGGCGTGCACGATCAGGGATGAGCCGACGACCAGGGCCGCCAGGACAATGGCGAAAGCGACCCGGTTGCTGGAGCGATCGAGGGTGCTCAGGATCCGGTCCAGCCCCCGGTGCTGAAAGATGATCTTCAGGTTCCCTCCCCGGGTCAGCTTGAGGATGGAGCGAACTTCAGCCGGGATATCCCTGAGCAGGGAGAGCAGCTCGGCCCCGGATTCGAAGAGCTCTCCGGCGATCCGTTTCGGGCTGAGACGGGCCATCTCCAGCCGGGTCACGAACGGTTTTGCCCGGCTGATGATCTCGAAATCCGGATCCAGTTTGACCCCCAGGCTCTCCACCTGACTGAGAGCCTTCATCATCAGGAAAAAATTCGGCTTGATGGTCAGGTGGTGCGCGGTCGCCAGCTCCAGCAGCTGCTGGAGCACCTTCCCCAGTTCGAGGTATTTCAAGGGTTGGTAAAGATTTTGATCGATAAACCCGGCAATATCGCGCTCCAGCGTCTCCCGGTCGGGTTCCGCGTCGTGATCGGTCAGGGCCAGGACCATCTCAACGGTCTTTTTTTCGTTTTTGCCGACGATCGCCATCAGCAGGTCGCCGAAGTCCTCCCGGTCATGCCGGTTGATCCTCCCCATCATGCCGAAGTCGATATAGCAGATAATATTGTCCGGGAGGATAAAGATGTTCCCCGGGTGGGGGTCGGCGTGAAAGAAGCCGAACTCGAAGATCTGCTTCATCATCAGGTCGGCGCCCCGCCTGGCGAGGAGCGCGCAGTCATATCCTTTTCGGCGCAGTTCTTCGACATCGGAGGCCTTGATCCCGCGGATGTCTTCCAGGGTCAGGATGCGTTCGCTGGAAAACTCGCGATAGAGGCGGGGGACACGGATTGTCTCCTCCGCCTTGAACTGATCGGAGAAACGCTCCACATGGGAAGCTTCGAGGGTGTAGTCGATCTCCTCCCCCAGGGTCCGGGCGAACTCTTCGACGATCCGGCTGGGCCGGATGACCTGGAGTTCCGCCAGGTGCCGCTCCATCAGGCCCGCCAGGTGAAGCATGATCTCGAGATCGATCTCGATGGTGCGCTTGATGCCCGGTCGCTGGACTTTCACCATGACGTCGGTGCCGTCTTTCAGGGTAGCACGGTGAACCTGACCGATCGAGGCGGCCGCCGACGGCTCCTTTTCGAACTGCTGAAAAAGCTCTTCGGGGGTTTTACCGGTCTCGGTCTCGATGATTGACTGAACCTCCTCGAAGGGGAAGGGAGGCACCTCATCCTGGAGTTTGGCCAGTTCCGTGATCAGGGAGAGGGGGATCAGGTCCGGCCGGGTGGAGAGCACCTGGCCCAACTTGACGAAGGTCGGCCCCAGCTCTTCCAGAGCCAGCCGGAAGCGCTGGGGGCCGGTCAGGGTCTCTATTCTTTCACGCCGTTTCCGGGAGATCTTCTGGAGCCCCAGTTCAACGATCTGCTCGATCTTCAGGGTGTCCAGCAGCTCTCCGAAGCCGTATTTGAAGAGGACCTGCAGGATCTGCCGGTACCGGTTGACATGGAGATAGGTTCGGCTGATGCCGGTGAGTTTCCGGATGCTCAGCATATAAATTAACTCGCTCTCGTTATTTTTTGCCGCTAAGACACCAAGACACTAAGGAAAATTGATTAATTATCCTCGTTCTTCTTGGTGACTTTGTGACTTGGTGGCCTAATTGGGCAAAGCACACGGATTATGAATCGCCTTTCGGCTTCGTGAGCTTTTTTTCGAGCGCCTTGAGGTCGTCTTTCGTGGCCACGTTCAGCCGGTCGAGCGTATCTTTGATTATCCGGTCGATCCTTTTATCCAGCGCCTTTTTCGCCTCTTCCGATTTTTTCGCCAGGTCATCGACCAGGTCCCTGCCTTCCCTCTCGGAAAGCTCTCCCTTTTTTACCAGTTCCCGGGAGATCTCTTCCACCTTCTCCTTGGTCAGATACGCCAGACCGAGCCCCATATACATGGTCTTTTTGATCAGATCGATCATTTTCTCCCTCCTTTAACCCGATAAATCGGGTTAGTTTTGTAAAATCACATATCATATCATTTCTCGCTTTGGTATTTCAATAGATTTATTTTTTCTTCGAAAAAATAAAAATGAAGAGATTGCCATATCCAGGTACTTTTGCTAAAGATAATCTTATTTTTCCCGCGAAAAAATAAGAATGGTATATCTGAAGCCAACAGATAATTTATATTCCAAGGGGTAAACGTTGGCTGAGATTATAAGGCCTTATCAGAGTGTTGCTTCGATGATACTATTATAATTAACCAACCGACCCCCGACTGAATCAGTCGGGGGTCCATTATAAATTTGCGAGCGCAGCGAGCTAATTTATAGATGAGAAGCATAGTGACATGCGCGGGGTGGGCGGCTCTGGCCTGTCTTCTCGGCGGCGAGGTCGGCGGGTTCGAGATAACCAGCCACTACAGCCCCCGGAACCGGGAGCGTCCCCCCCGGACCTCCACCGAGTACATCATCCTGCACACGACCGAAGGCCCCGCCCGCGGATCGCTCAGGAAAGTCCGGGAAAACGGCGAGACCCACTATTTCGTCGATACCGACGGGCACATCTACCGGATCATCCACCGGGACCGGGTCGCCTTCCACGCCGGCCGCAGCATGTGGCGGGGGAAAACCGACCTCGACAGCTGCTCGATCGGGATCGAGGTGGTCGGCTATCACAATAAAAGCATCACCGCCGCCCAGTATCAGGCGCTCGGCGAACTGCTCCGGCAGCTGCAGACCGTCTACAAGGTCCCGGATGAGCGTGTGCTCTGCCACTCGATGGTCGCCTACGGTGCGCCCAACAGATGGCATAAAAGGTCCCACCGGGGCCGCAAGAGATGCGGGATGCTCTTCGCGCAGAATCCCGTCAGGAAAAAGCTCGGCCTGGATAAGAAACCCGAGTACGATCCGGACGTGAAAGCGGGCCGGTTGGCGGTCGGCGATCCGAACCTGGCCCGGGCCCTCTATGGGAAGGAACGGGAAGTGGTGACCGCGGTTGCCCTCTTCACGGCGAATGACGCCGACATCATCTCTTCCGGCCGGACGGCCTGGGTCATCGCCCGGGACCGGTATAACAGCCCGGATGTGACGTACCGGTTTCCGGACGGAAGGGAGCTTCGGGGAGACCAGGTCACGGACTGGAACAACATCCCGGCCGGCACCAGGGTCGCCATGGGAGAAAGCCCGAGGGAGAACGAGGCCGATAACATCAAGATCATCGGCCGCGACGGGACGACGGCCCGGGAGATCGCCGGCGACGAGTACGACCGCAAGACCACCATCTATTTTCTGCCGGATGGCCGCACGCGGAGCGGGGATACACTGAAGGCCGTTGAAATAGCGGCCCTCCCGGTCAAGACCCGGGTGTTGGTGGGGTATGTTGATGGGGGATATGTTACTGCTCAAAGAAGCGCCTTTGACATCTGCGGCGCGCGCTGGAAACTGCCGGACACATTTTTCCGGCTTCCCGACGGCACCATTCTGCCCGGCAGCACTATAACGGAGACATCAATCCCGAAGAAGGCCCGGGTCTTTTTCAGAAATTAACCCGAAATAACCACAAAGACACGAAGACACCAAGAAAATAAATTAGCTTCGCAACTTTGTAGCGGCGACCTTTAGGTCGCCATGAGGGTGGCGGTCTAAAGACCACCGCTACGATGTTTATTAAAATTCCGATACAGGAACTATAGCAGCAAGATTTTCTGCGCAATTTTAGGCACTTTAAACTTTAGGCACTTAACCCGATTTATTCATAAATCGGGTTAGTTTTGAGCAATGCCAGGGCCAGTATCTATAGCAGCGTATTTACGGTATTGATCATATTATTCTCTTGTGCAGTTATTTGCTTGCCAAGCATCTATTATTGATTGCATCGTTACCAGCAGAAACAGGACGTGGGCCTGCCGGATAAGAAAAGACAGTCTGCTGTAGACATATCAACTGTGTTGCTATCCATAACGTGTTGAACACTAACTGATAACCTGGATTATTCATGAAAATTTTCAATTTTCATGAATAATCCAGGTTAAGGCACTTTTTACTATGATCACAAAAGAATTTATCCGGGAACTCCCCAAGAGCGACCTGCATGTCCACCTGGACGGCTCTCTTCGGGTCAAAACCCTGATTGAGCTCGCCCGGCAGGAGAAGTTTGAGCTCCCTTCCTATACTGAGGAAGGGCTCAACGAAACCGTTTACAAGAGCCACTACGGCAGCCTCGAGGAATACCTGGCCGGTTTCCAGTACACCGTCCGGGCCATGCAGACCCCCGAGAACCTGGAACGGATCGCCTACGAATTCGCCCGGGACAACCAGGAGGAAGGGGTGCGTTACGTGGAGGTGCGTTTCGCCCCGCAACTTCACATGAGCAGCCGGCTCCACCTGAACAGGATCATGGCCGGCGTCAATGACGGCCTGGCCCGGGCGGAGAAGGAGTTCAACCGGCGCCCGGAAGTCGCGGACGGGGGAATGCCCCCGTTCCGTTACGGCATCATCGCCTGCGCGCTGCGGTCGTTCGGGAAGATGTCCGACTACTACCGGACCTTTCTAGACGCGCATCCCTTCTCGGAGGAGAGGAGGAGCTTTGGCCTGGCTTCCTACGAGCTGGTCCAGGGGGTGGTTCAGGCCCGGGACCGGCTCGGCCTCCCCATCGTCGGGTTCGACCTGGCCGGCCCGGAATACGGGTTCCCCGCCGATGATCACTGGAAGGCGTTCCAGTTCGCGCAGAAGAACTTCCTCCACAAGACCGTTCACGCCGGGGAGGCGTATGGGCCGGAGTCCATCTTCCAGGCCATCACCGCCCTCTACGCGGAGCGGATTGGACACGGGTACTACCTCTTCGACGAGACCAAGATCACCAGCCCCGAGATAAAGGACAAGAAGAAATACATCCAGGACCTCAGCCAGTTTATCGCCGACAAGAGGATCACCATCGAAGTTTGCCTGACCAGCAACCTGCAGACCAACCCCGCGATCGGGGATATCCGCAATCACCAGTTCAAGAAGATGCGGGAGGCCCGTTTGAGCGCCACCTTCTGCACCGACAACCGGCTGGTGAGCAAGACCACCGTCACCCGGGAGATCGGCCTCGCGGTCGACGCCTTCGGGATCGATGTCAAGGAACTGAAGGATCACATCATCTACGGCTTCAAGCGGTGCTTTTATCCGGGGAAATATACCGAGAAACGACGGTATGTCCGCTCGGTCATCGACTACTACGAGAACCTGGAGCGGAAACACGGCCAGGCGTAAATAAAGCAACCATGAAGTAATGGAGTGTTGGAGTGATGGAGTATTGGGGAACCGGTTCCCCAGACTCTGTACTCCCGATCACATTCAATCGTCTCTTTTATCTTCTTTACGACAACCTCCCCCTGTTGTACACTATTCTCAGGAACACCGGCGTCACTACGATCGGGCAGTGGCGGTCATTCACCCGGATCAACCGGACCCTTCCGGGGATCCATCCGGCGGAAAAAGACCTCCTCGCTGCCCGGGCGGCGTTGCTCGACCTGTTTCTGGAGCAGCGGTCGATCGGGCGAAGCCGGCCCGTTGCCCGGGAGACGCTGGAGAAGAGCGGGGCGGTCAGCGCCCGGTATATCGACGCGTTCGCGGAACTTGCCCGGGAACGGGGGAACGACCCGCTGACATTTATCGAGGCCCTGGAATCGGGGGATGACCCCCGGTCGGCCGGTTTCCGGAAAAAATCGATGGAAGCCCTCCGCGTCTTTTTGGAAGAGAATGAATGTATTAACCGCCGGGAACGTCTAACCAGGGAGGAGATAACAGCCGTGGCCACGGCGCGGCCGGACCTGACCGCCCGGTTCTCAGCCGGAGAGATCGCAAACAGGATCTCCGCCCGGTGGGATCTCCTGGCAACCGGCAACCGCAGTTAACCTGATTTTATGAATAAATCGGGTTAAAGGAGAAGAGTGATGAATAAGTTTTTCATGATCGGGGCGCTGCTGTTCTGGGTGATGTCCGGGGGGGCCGCCGGCCAGGACTATGGGGTAACACCCGGCCAATCTCAGGGGGCTCCATCGGAGAGCGGTCTGACTGCCGCAGGGGAAAAACTGCTCTCCGAGCAGGGTCTCTCTCCGACCCCCCCGGCGGGAGCGGTCTCCGCGGGAGAAAACCGCCAGGCCGTCCGCGAGCAGGCGAAAGATACTCTCCTGTACGGGATCGCCGCCGGCGGACAGGGACAGGCCGCCAACCCCAACCTGCTCTACGACGTGGATGCCCAGAGCCGGGAGGAGACCCCCCAGGAGGGAAATCCTCAGATGCTCTACGGTGTCGGCGAAGCCTCCCGGGAAGTGGCCCCTCCCCGGCAGGGAACCGCAACCTTTCAGGAAGGGGGGAGGACCGTCGGGAGAGCGCAGACATCGGGTGACACCACCACGATATATGGTGAGGACGGCCGCAGCGCCGGACGCATAGAGGAGCAGGGCGGGACCACCAGGGTCTATGGCGCCGACGGCCGGGACGCCGGGAGGGTCCAGAAGTCGGGCGGAACCAGCTTGATCTACGGCGCCGACGGGCGCGCGGCCGGGAGAACCGAGGAGACGGGGGGCACCACGCTCCTTTTTGGGGCGGACGGGCAGAATGTCGGCCGGACCCAGGTCTCGGGGGATACGACCCACCTCTACGACAAGAAAGGACGTCCGATGGGGAGAGTCGTGGAGCAGGGGAACACGACCTATTTCTACGGCCCGGATGGGAGGGTTCAGGGGAGAAAGGAGAAAAGAGGGAACACCACCTACATCTATGACGCCTCCGGCCGGCA
>JAZDIV010000007.1:0-13299 GCA_043804695.1 PVC group bacterium
ATTATTACTAATCACATTTTGTTATAATAGTGGAAAGATGTCGACTGGGTTGAGGAATACCTTTTGCAGCGTTGCCGCCCGGGAATAATTATTGTGTAAGCAACAGCCCCGACGAAGTCGGGGCTATCTAAATTAGCGACCGAAGGGAGCTAATTTATAATGAGACGGGACCGGAAAAGAAGCAAGATCGTCATCAACATCACCTCCCTGATTGACGTCATCTTTCTGCTCCTGATCTTTTTCCTGGTGACAACCACCTTCAGCGAGCAGCCGTCGCTGAAGATCGACCTCCCGCGGGCCACCACCTCGGGAACCGGGCACCAGGAGGAGCTGGTGCTGGCGGTCACCCGGGAGGGGAACTTCTACCTTGACCAGAAATCGGTCACCCGGGATGAACTGCCCGGGCTGCTGGCGGATGCCGTCCGGAGTCGGAAAGAGCCGTCGCTGGTTCTGAAGGCGGACCGCCAGGTGTCATACGGCCTGATCGTGGAACTGATGGACATCTCGCGCCGCGTCGGCCTGGAGAAGATCGTGGCCCTGACCGAAGGCGAGGGAAACGTCCGGGGGGGACCCGGTATGGAGGATCTTTTGCGGCAGGAAGAGAATGCCCCTGAGAATGCCGAATAGACTTTGTTTAGACACTTTTAACTTCCCCCGTCTATGTACACCACGAAGATCACGAAGGGCACGAAGATTAGTAGAAGAAAAAGACAGGATCATTATAAGCACTTTCGTGCTCTTCGTGTTCTTCTGTGGTTAATTAGTGCTTTATATAAATGATTGATTTGTTAGCTACGAGGTGAGCATGTACCGGATAACCAGGAAAGAACGGTTGACGCTGGAGGCGGTGCTCCTGGAGGTGGAAGCTCCCCGGGTCGCCCGGCGCCGCCGCGCCGGCCAGTTCGTTATCCTCCGGGTGGACGAAACGGGGGAACGGTTTCCGCTCACCATCGTGGACTCCGACACCGAAGCCGGGACGATCACCCTGGTGGTTCAGGAAGTCGGGACCAGTACGAAAAAGCTGGGGCGGCTCGAGGCGGGCGACGGCATCCTCGACCTGATCGGTCCTCTCGGTCATCCGACCGAGGCTGAAAACTGGGGCCGGGTGGCCTGCCTGGCCGGCGGGATCGGCGTGGCGGAAGTCCTGCCCGTGGTGAAGGCGGTCCGGGCGGCCGGGAACTTCACTCAGGCCGTCATCGGGGCCCGTTCACAGAACCTGCTCATCCTGGAACGTGAGATGAGACAGGCCGCCTCCGAGATCTACATCACCACCGACGACGGGACCTACGGTCGCCACGGGCTGGTGACCGACATCTTGCTCGACCTGATCAATGACGGCGCCGTCCCCGACCGGGTATACGCGATCGGTCCCGTCCCGATGATGAAGGCGGTGGCGGACCTGACCCGCCCCCATGCCATCCCGACCATTGTCTCCCTCAACGCTTTGATGGTGGACGGGACCGGGATGTGCGGATGTTGCCGGGTGACGGTGGGAGGGGAGACGAAGTTCACCTGCGTGGACGGCCCGGACTTTGACGCGCACCGGGTTGATTTCAGGGAACTGGTTGCCCGGCAGAAGATCTACCTTCCCCAAGAGAAGGAATCCCTGGCAAGGTTTGAAAAGATGAACGTTCAACGAAGAGCACATCCCCCCGGGGTTTATCCCCGGGGAATGAAAGTTCAATAAGCTAATCGAATGGGGGAAAAAACCAAAACGGCCCCTGCCGCTTTACGCGGCAGGGGAGAAAGTTCGGAGCTGCTATAATTTGATAGCTATGCACTGATTCACCTGTCGGATAAACCGGCAGGGGTCTTGACAAGGAAGTGGTCGGAGGTTAGCTGATGAATTGATTCACCTGCCGCATAAAGCGGCAGGGATCTCAGGATGACAAAGTTTAACCAGCAAAAAGTGACAACTTTTAATTAGGACGTGACAGGCCGGGCATCATCTTATTAAATGACGAAGTTGAGACCATGAAAATTCCCCGACAGAAGATGGCGGAGCAGAAGCCGTCGGAGCGGATCCGGAATTTCGACGAGGTCCCCTGCGGCTTCACCCCCGAACAGGCTCAAACAGAAGCCGCCCGCTGCCTTCAGTGTAAAAATGCCCCCTGCCGGACGGGCTGCCCGGTGGAGATCGACATCCCCGCTTTCATCGCCTGCATCAGGGGGGGCGATTATGCCGGGGCGGCCCGGAAGCTGAAGGAGACCAACTCACTCCCCGCCATCTGTGGGCGTGTCTGCCCGCAGGAGGACCAGTGCGAAAAAGTCTGCGTGCTGGGCGCCAAAGGGGAACCGGTCGCGATCGGAACGCTGGAGCGGTTCGCCGCCGATTGGGAAATGAATCATGACGCAGCCCCTCCTCCGGCGGCATCGGTGCCGGAAGGAGCAAAGGTGGCGGTAGTCGGGGCGGGACCGGCTGGGCTGACGGCCGCCGCCGACCTGGCCCGGATGGGTTACCGGGTCACCATCTTCGAGGCGCTCCACCGGCCGGGCGGCGTGCTCACCTACGGTATCCCGGAATTTCGCCTCCCCAAGGCGATCGTAAGCCGGGAGGTGGAGAACGTCTGCCGGATGGGAGTCGATCTGCAGCTGGACCAGGTCGTGGGAAGCACGGTCACGGTCGATGATCTTTTCCGGGACGGGTTCCGGGCCGTCTTCGTCGGGACCGGGGCGGGGCTGCCCCGTTTCATGAATATCCCGGGAGAAAACCTGAACGGCGTCTACTCGGCCAATGAATACCTGACCCGCGTCAACCTGATGAAGGCGTACCTCTTTCCCGCCTATGACACACCCGTCATCCGGGGGAAGAAGGTCTGTGTAATCGGGGGCGGGAACGTGGCGATGGATTCGGCCCGGACTGCGCTCCGGCTGGGGGCGGACAGGGTGACGATCGTCTACCGGCGCACCCGGAAAGAAGCTCCCGCCCGAGCGGAGGAGATTCACCATGCCGAAGAGGAGGGGGTGATATTCAGGTTCCTGACACTTCCTCTCCGGTACCGGGGCAATCAGGCGGGCTGGGTCAGCCGGATGGATTGTCAGGAGATGAAGCTGGGGGAGCCCGACGAGTCCGGCCGCCGCCGGCCGGTCCCGGTCGCGGGATCGGAGTTCGCTATCCGGTGCGACCTGGTAGTGGTCGCGATCGGAAACGATCCCAACCCGCTCCTTCCCCGGGCCACGCCCGGCCTGGCAGTGGGGGAAAAAGGGGCCGTGACGGTCGATCCCGAAACCGGCCGGACGTCGCTCCCCGGGATCTTTGCCGGAGGGGATATCGCCACCGGCGCGGCGACCGTGATCGAGGCGATGGGAGCGGGAAAGAAGGCGGCGAGGGGGATTGATGCGTACTTAAAATGAGTTAGCCCTGCCTTTTACCCGTAGTTTTTTATGGACAATGTATTTGGCACCGTGCCTACTTGCGGTATGAATACATAAAACCAGATCAAGCGGAAATTGTCGCAGCCTACGGCCATTGAGTATTGCGGATATGAAACGAGCTGATGATGCTCCTGTGTCAGTGCCACGCTCTGCCCCATGCGCTCCGCTCCCTACGCATTTTGTGGGAGAGGATTTTTAACCCGAGGTGACGAAGTCACTTTTCGGGTCCAACCTCGATTCGGCAAGACCTGACATCGGGCTTGAAAAACTTGTCCTGAGCGAAGTCGAAGGAGCTCTCCCACAGGCTGTCAAAGCTGAAATAAGTACTTGACAATTAATTTTAATTAATTGTAAATATTTTCTTGACCTGAAGAGTGATTTATGTAATTGTAAGAAACTAATGAATACCGAGACCGAGAATACAAGAACGATACCCTCTTTTTTTCTCTCTCTCTCAGCGTAGCAATAACTTGCGTCAATTCAAAATCTCTCATCCCGAACAGATTATTTCTGTTCGGGATTTTTTTGTGCCCTGAAATTTCTCCAAGAAAAATTTCAGTTTAATTGCTGATGAGAATACGTTTTCCAGTCGGCATCACTATCATCGTTCTTATCTTGATTGCTTTTTTCTCTTCCGTCCAGGGAGTCAGAGGAGAGAAGACGGATGAGCTTGAAGTGGTATTTCTCGATGTCGGGCAGGGAGACGCGATCTTGATCACCACCCCGGGCGGGAAGAGAATTTTAATCGATGGGGGGATCGGGGAGGGGGCCTTCGGAAGCGAAGACCAGGGGAAGAAAACGGTTTTGCCTTATGTGAGAAAGCGCGGGATCGAGCGGCTGGACACGGTGATCGTGACCCACCCCGACTTCGATCACATCGGGGGTCTGGTTTCCGTCGTGAACGCGAAGAACCTGGAGATCGGCGAACTGCTGGATGCCGGCGTTCCTCACCCCAGCGAGGGCTACCTGGAACTGCTGCAGGCGGTTCAAGACCGGCCGGAGATCGTCTACCGCCAGCCCCGGGCGGGGGATGTGCTGGACTGGGGAGAGGAAGTGAAGGCGGAAGTTTTGAGCCCCTCCTATCTCATGAAGGACAACAATGATTCCTCGATCGTGGTCAAGCTCAGCTACGGGGATGTCTCCTTCCTCTTCACCGGTGACGCCGCCGGCAGCGCCGAGCAGATCATGGCGAAGAAATATGGCGCCCGGCTGCGGAGCACGGTCCTGAAAGCCGGCCATCATGGATCCAAACATTCCAGCACGGAGGACTTCTTGAAGAAAGTACGCCCTGATGTGGCTGTTTTCAGCTGCGGGGCGGAGAACACGTACGGCCATCCGAATGAAGAAACGGTTGAGAGGTTGAAAAAGATCGGGGCGACAATGTACCGGACCGACGAGCAGGGAACGATCATCATCACCACGGATGGGGAAGATTATCGCGTTACAACCGAAAAATAATGGTTTGAAAGAGGAATGATCCACCCCCGGTGAGTTCTTGCCCCGAGGTAGCAAAGCTACTTTTCGGGGTATCTCACCGGAGTGTAAGTTCAATAAGCTAATCTCCGACAATAAACAAAATCGGCCCCTGCCACCTCGGTCCCCCCCGATACTGCATAGCAGCTTCGGGGCGCGGCAGGGGAGAAAGTTCAATTTATTTTTCCGCTGGAAAAATAATAATAGGGATATGTTTCGTCTCATTCTGTCATTGCGAGGAGTTCCGCACCAGAGCTCTGGTGCGGGACGACGAAGCAATCTCTTCGATCTATAACGGCATGAGATTGCTTCGCTAACGCTCGCAATGACTGCAAGATCACTATTTAATCAAAGAGCAACACTGACTCAATGGGAGATAAGTGCATACCCCTAAAATAATAAATGAAACCGACAGTGAAAAAGAAGATCGATGAAGCTATTGGGATCACGATCATCGTGATCGTTGCGCTTTTCGTCGGCCGGTATTTCCTCTCCGGGGTGGAAGGCTATCGAAAAGTAGAAGCGAAGGTCTCCCGCGCGCTCCACATCCCCCAGGTGACGGAGAAGGTGGTCGAGGTCCTGAACCTGGGCGACGAGAGAGACACCGAGGAGTTTCAGCAAGAGCGTCAGGCTCGGCTGGAAAAGGAGAAACGCCCCTCGTTTGACCTTGACGTTCCTCTCGGTACCTCCGCCGTCAAGCCGAGCTATGAGGTGGTTTCGCTGATAGACAAGGCGTATTACCCGGCGCTTCATAAAGCGATCAAGAAAGCGAAGAAATCTATCTATGTTGCAATGTTCATAATTTCGATGGGTAATAGCGCTTCTGATCCGGTTAGAGTTCTGCTCAATGAATTAATCGCGGCCAAAAAGAGAGGGGTGGACGTCAAGGTGATGGTTGAGAACCCACTCAGTTCCGACAGTTCGCTTTACGAGAAAAACCAGGAAGCATTGGCCTATTTAAGCAAGGGAGGTGTGGAAGGTTCATTCGATGAACGGAAGAAGGAACTGCACGACAAATTCATCCTGATTGATGAGGATATCCTTTTTGTGGGGAACCACAACTGGTCGAAACAGGCCCTGACCGTCAACCGGGAGGTCTCGGTGATGGTGAAGTCAACCCCGGCCAACCCTGAATTTTTAAAACATTTCGCCTATATCAAGCTAGCTCGCCCGGAGGAGACGAAGGAGGGGCGAGAGGGGCTGATCAAGGAACTGTATAAGGAGCTGTTGGGTAGGGATAAGGAGGGATGAGTAGGGAGGAGCAGGGATGAGCAGGGGTGAAACGGCGAGACTGCTCACCACTTACTGTTCACCGCTTACCGGGAAAACAATGAAACAAATCATATCTAACATTACTCTGACGGCATTCATCTGTATGCTGTCCGCTCTTCCCGCTTCCGCCCCCGCCGACACCATCACACTGAAAGACGGCAGTACACTGGAAGGCCGGATCGGCGCCCAGGATAGCGAGATCGTCCTCATCTCCGTCCCCGGCCGTGGCCTTCTGAAAGTTTCCCGGGATTCCATCACATCAATCGAAAAAGGGGAAGCCGCCGCGGCCAATGTCGATGGCCATGGGGAGACGGTGGATAATCTAAAATTCCTCAGTTGTGGCGATTATTACAAAGAACTCCAGATAGCCCTCAAGGACGCCAAAGAATCCATCCAGGTAATGATGTTCTTTATCAATTACCAGGGCCGGCCGGGTTATCCGGCCAACGAACTGGTCAATCTCCTGGTTGACGCCCGGAAGAGGGGGGTGAAGGTCGAGGTGCTGCTGGAGTCGTCCACGGAGAATAACATCACCGAGGCCAATCAAAGGGCGGCGGCCTACCTGGCTAAAAACGGGATAGATGTCCGGTTTTATCCGGTATTTCCGGTTATGCACGTGAAACTGGTGCTGATCGACGGGGATATCTCAATCGTCGGGAGCCACAACTGGACATTGGCTTCCACCAAGGCCAACGTGGAGAGTTCGGTCCTGATCAAGTCGGAAAAGGTGGCGCGGGAATACGAGAACTATTTCCAGAAGCATTACCGCCGGTTTAAGCCGTACCGGGAAGGAGGATAATACAGATGGTTAAAACACCGAGAAATCGGCGAGTGGGCGATAAATCATAACACAACAACAAAAGGAGGATCCCATGAGAGAAGAGATGAAACGCGGTATTAAATGGATATCCTTGGCTCTGATGATTATAATATGCCATCAAACGGCAGGAACGGCCCGGGCCGGGACGTACAAAGATCCGACGGTTGTACTTAATGTTAACTGCGGCGATACCTATAAGTATGGCGATGAGGTTAAGGTGACGGTACAGATTGAAAATGCCGATAGTTTTACTAAATTTGGTGAACGTTCTTTCACGGCTACTAAAAGATCATATATTATTAAAGGGGGAGCAACAGGAGTAACGTGGCATTATACGTACGATAGCGGATATGAAGAACCAAAGGGACCAGAGGATTTTCCTTTTGTGGAAACGATAACCCGCGAGCCTATACAAATCGAATTAACTATTGATTGGTATGATCCTGGTTTCGAGGGGACAATAATTCCGGGAGATGTGACCCTGGAATTTTACATTACTAAAGAAAATGTCGATCCTGATGTGCCGAATAAAATAGAATGGTCAGGGGTCGGAAAAGGACCGGTTGATGTTGGTCCCGGCGAATCCGTTACTTCAACCGCCTGTCTTATTCTCTCTCTTCCTGACTACGACGGCCCCGGAGGAGAGTGCGACTCTAAAACTTTTAATTATGATAAAGAACTTGAAGCTTGGGAAGATGAACAGCAAGATCTGTATGATCAAGATCAAGATTGTCAGCAAGAGGGTTCGGGTAGTGCAGGCATGCCGTGTCCTGGTTATCCATCAGTATACGATATATAATTGATTATCAGTAAGAGGCTTAACTAATACAGTTCCACCGCGGGCTTTCCAGTCTTAATTAAGGAGGATGAATCATGTTTAAAAGAAATATAGTGATCATTAGTTTTTGTTGCTGTGCAACCGTTATATTTGGATGGGAATCATATGGCAATGAAAATGCTGAAAGTTTATATGATCAGGCCAAATCTCTATACCGGGAAAAAGCGTATGATAAAAGTATAGTAGTATCACGCGAAATTATAGAGAGATACCCGGATAGTGAAGTATCCGTGAAATCCGGAGCAGCTATTGTTGATTGCTATTATAAAATGAAAGATTATAACTTGTCTATTGAGTATGGTAACAAGTTTCTGAAAGATCACTCAGATCATCCCTTCGCGGAAAACGTGGAATTGATAGTAGCGCGTTCTCTCCTATCGGAAAAACAATATGATGAAGCGGGGAGTAAATATAAGGAATTTATTGATAAGCATAAAGGAAGCAATAAATTAGACGAGGCGTATTATTTCCTGGGCCATTGCTATGCAGGACCCGCAAATCAGTCCAGGAATAAACGGAAGCTTTTGAATCAAGCTTTAAATTGTTACAACATGGTAGTGAATGATTATCCGGATAGTGTATGGGTACATTCCGCAAATCATAATATAGGGATGACTTATTACAGATTAGGGGATTATGAACAAGCAATTGTTTATTTGAAGAAATATATAAATAATGGAAAATCAGGAAAACTTCTTGGAAGTACCTTATTTTATTTAGGAGATTGTTATGAAAGACTCGGGAAAATAGATGAGGCAAAGAAGTTATATAACCGAATTATCACTGAGATGCCAAACACCAAATGGGAAGGACACGCTAAAAAAGCCTTGGGAAAAATATAATTAGCACGGATTATTCATGAAAAACTAAAAATTGGGGCATAAAAAATGGGAAAGCTCCAGGTCAAGTTCGGAATTTCCTGTAAAAATAAGTTGAATAGTAGCTTCTCACTGCTTTTGTTGCGCGATCAATGTTGCTAAATCCGGGTCTTCCCATAACAAGTCGAGATCCACAACTTTCGGTTATACCTCAGTCAGGATCGTCCCTCATTTGAATGAGCGTTGGGTTGTCCTGATTTAATATTGATGTTTATGATGGTCAGTTAAGAACAAGAATATTTTTAATACCGTTTAAGCCCGTCCTGTTCCGGCAGGGCGGGTTTTTTTATGTCCGGAGTCAGTGATGGTGAAGTCAACCCCGGCCAATCCGAATTTTTAAAGCATTTCGCGAATATCCGGCTGACCAGACCGGAGGAGACATAAAGAGGGAAGGACCGGGCTGATCAAGGAGTTGTATAAGGAGCTGTTGAGCAGGGATAAGGAGGGATGAGTAGGGGTGAGCGGGAAAAGGAAGGGGATCAGAAGATCAGAAGACCAGTGGGGAGAGAATCAGGGGAGCAGGAGATCAGGTGGCCGAGCTGACCCCGTCGCCGTGCGACCCGCATCACGCTATGCGCTTTGCCCAATCTGTGGGAGAGGTTTTTAACCTCGATCCGGTAGGGTCGGGAAGCTGCTTGACCCTATGTGCCAGGCGCTCTGCTCTATGCTCATTTGTGGGAGTGGCTTCTCGGAGATCCGGCAGTACTGACGGACAGCCGCGATTTAAAACACCATGATTATTGAAAACGTAAAATGAGTCGGGATCATGATGCTTTTGTTGATCCTCCCCCTCTCCCCCGCCCTTGCCGACACCATCACCCTGAAAGACGGTTCCACACTGGAAGGCCGCACCGGCGCTCGGGATCAGGAGACCGTCCTCGTCTCCGTCCTCGGCCGGCGGCCTGGGAGGTTGAAAAGTGGTGTCGGAAGGGATATCGAGTTGTGGTGGACTTATATTTCTCCAACAGGTTCCAGCAGGGGTGTCAGGCCAGCTTAACCGCGGTTCCGTAGGCGCAGACCTCGAGCACATTCGCGGAGATAACGGAGATGTCGAAGCGGACGTTGATCACCCCGTCCGCGCCGAACTTTTCCGCGTGGTTGATCATCCTGGTGAGGGCGGTGTCCCGGAGTTCAGTCAGCATGGCCGAGTATTCCTCCAGTTCGTTTTTCTCGGTTGCCGGCTGTTGGTCGCCGTCCTTCTGACGCATCTCCTCGCTCGGTACCAGGCCGACCTCATCGCCGGTGATAATCCGGGGCGCCAGGGCGATCGTGGACGCCATCGCCTTTTTGAGACTTTTAAAGAAAGATTCGCTTACCGGTTTGGATCCGACCACATTTCCCCGGACGATCCCGAGGACATCGGTAATCTTCTTTGAGGGAGCACTGTCTATGTTGGTAATAATCATTGTTTTCCTCCTATAACTTGGCTTCGCAACTGTGGGAGAGGTTTTCAACCCCGATTCGCGGCTTCCCTGATCGAGGTTGGAAACCTCTCCCACAATTACCTTATTGAAATTCCGAAACAGCAAGTTAGCGCCTTCGGCGCTAATTTATTTTTTCCACCTGTTCGTGATCGGTGACCAGGACCGCCCGGCGGGTTTCCCGGCCGGGGATGGCGAGGTTGACCAGAGGAGCTCTCAGGCGGACCCGGTCCCCCTCCCAGAGTTCTCCGCGGAGCGCTCCATTGTAGACAATCAGCTCCAGATCATCTTCCGTCCGGCCGTCGGCTCGTTCAATCTGCCGCAAGCCCACGATCGCCGGCAGGTAAAGGGTGTGCGTGTCCTCGCCGACGACCGCCTCCAGAGGGACGTTATCCTCGACCACCGTCATCTCGCAGCGGAGAAGCGGGATTTGAGAGACGTCGTCGTAACGGAAGAACGGGCAGATCAGCGTTCCCTCATAATAAAAACGGATCGGCCATTCTTTCCCCAGTTCCACGACCCGGGCTTCCGGGTTCGCGGCCAGGTAGCGCCGGATGCCCCGGGCCACCGCGGCGTTCTCTTCCGGGCTGCCGATGAATACGAGGTCAATGTCATCCTCGACCAGACCGTATGCCAGCGAGCCGGTTACCCCGGTTCGTTGCGGATCCCACCCGAGCAGCCGACAGGTTTTCTTCACCGCCGTGTCGATCCATTCATGTTCCCGGCAATGAATTTCCATCGAATGGTGGGCGTCGAAATAGCCGGAGCAGTCGGAAAGGGGAAACCGGACAAAATATTTAGCGAAGATCGGTTTGACGCCCGGCCGGTCGCGGAGTTCCGGCGCCACCTTGAACTGGTTCTCCACCTGTTGCGCAAAGGGAACCATGGTCAGTTCGCCGTTGATGAAAGTTCGATGCGTCCAGCCGAACGCGCGCCCGAAGATGTCGATATGCCCGCCTTCCAGGGGGTACTTGATGATCATCCCCCAGAATGAGCCGGGAGGATGGCAGTATCCTTCGGAAAAGACGAAACTTCCGTCTTTTCTCATGAAATAGGCGCTGTCCATCACCGGTCCCTCGAATAAGTCCATCGGGACGAGGAATTTCTCCATCATTTCATCAAAACGATCTTTCATGGCGGATGCATAGTAGCCGATCGACGGCGGTGATTCAATAAGAAATAAATTAGCGACTTCGGCGCTAATTTATAGGAATAATTCTTCATGTTATTGCGCTTCTCCTGACGGGGTGATACATTGGATTTATTTAACATGGCTAGGAGCCGTCTTAGATGAAAAACCGATTGATAATCTTCGCCTGTCTTTTCGGAGCCGTCTGTCTGGCGGCGCCGGAGCCGTCCTGCGCCTATATCGGTCCCGGGGCGGGGTTCGCGTTTCTCAGTTCTTTCATCTTCATCATCGGGGCGGTTCTGGTCGTTTTTCTCCTGATCTTCACGCTCCCTTTCCGGCTGCTCTTCAAGGCTCTGAAGAGAAAAAAGAAGCACGCCCCGGCCGCCGTTAACCGGCTGATCATCGTCGGGTTGGACGGCCTCGATCCCGAACTGGCCGCCGGGTTCATGGAGAAGGGAAAACTTCCCCATCTGGCCGCCCTCCGGAAAGAAGGCTGTTTCTCCCCCCTGAAAACAACCAACCCGCCGATCTCTCCGGTCGCCTGGTCGTCCTTCATGACCGGAGTCAACCCGGGCAAGCACAATATCTTTGATTTTCTCCGCCGGGATCCGAAGACCTATCTGCCGGCCCTCTCCTCGGCCGAGATCAACGCCACTGGCCGGTCCCTCCGGCTGGGAAAGCTGCGGATCCCGATCGGGAAGCCGGTGATCAGGATGCTCCGGAAGTCGGTTCCTTTCTGGAAGATCCTCGGCGAGCACGGGGTTTTCAGCATTGTTCTCAAGGTGCCGATCACCTTTCCGCCCGAGAAGCACCGGGGGCTTTTGCTCTCCGGTCTCTGCACGCCGGACTTGAAAGGATCCCAGGGGACGTTTTCCTACTACACCACGAAAGAGGCCTCTGGCGCCGGCCTGACCTCCGGTTATCAATACCGTCTGGCCGGGACCGGCCTGGCCTACACCGCAGAGATCGTCGGTCCCCCCGATCCGAAACGGGAGGGGAAAAACCTGACCATCCCCCTCCGGATATCCGTCAGCCGGGAATCCGGCCGGGCGGAGCTGGAGATCGCGGGAGAAAAGATCCCTCTTGCCCTGGGTGTGCTTTCACCCTGGGTGTCCCTCTCGTTCAGGGCCGGCGTCCGGGCTCGGATCAGGGGGATCGCCCAGTTTTTCCTGAAGAGCGTCTCCCCGGAAGTCGAGCTGTACCTCTCGCCGATCCAGATCGACCCCGAAAAGCCGGCCCTCCCGATCTCTTCTCCCCTGATCTACTCGATCTACCTGAGCAAGCTTTTCGACCAGTTCGCCACCCTGGGTCTGCCCCAGGACACCTGGGCGCTCAATGAGGGCGTTTTGACCGATGACGGTTTCCTCCAGCAGACCTATGGGATTCATGAAAAACTGGAGAAGATTTTTTTTCACAGCCTGCGGCAGTTAAAGAGCGGGCTCATCTGCTGTGTGTTTGATACCACCGATGTCATCCAGCACGAGTTCTGGCGCTACCTGGAAGACGATCACCCGGCGCTGAGACCGGGCGACGTACCGAAACCGGAGGTCATCGAACAGCTCTATCGCCGGATGGACGACCTGGTGGGAAAGGTCCGCGGCCGTCTGAAGGACGGCGACCTGCTGTTGATTGTTTCCGACCACGGTTTCAAGCTCTTCCGGCGCGGGGTCAACGTCAACACCTGGCTCTTCCGTAATGGGTATCTCCACCTGAAGGAAGGCAGAAAAACTTCCGGCGAATGGTTCCGGGATGTTGACTGGACGAGGACCCGGGCGTACGCCTTCGGCCTTTCCGGGCTCTATATCAACCGGGAGGGGAGGGAAAAGAACGGGATCGTCCCCGGGGATGAAGTCCCGGCATTGAAGCGGGAATTGATCGGGAAACTGAGCGGTCTGCGGGATGAAGGCGGGGGCGGGCGCGAGGCGATCACCACCCTGTATGACACCGAAAAGATTTATAGCGGCCCCTATAAGGAAAACGCGCCCGATCTCATCATCGGATTTTATCCCGGGTGGCGCCATTCCTGGGAGTCGGTCTCGGGCAAGGTGGAAGGAGACGTCTTTATCGACAATGAAAAGGCCTGGAGCGCGGAT
>JAZDIV010000008.1:0-10492 GCA_043804695.1 PVC group bacterium
GGGCGAAGCAATCTATTTTTTCATTCATAACCACCTCTTATCCAAAATGATGAGATTGCTTCGTCGCTGCGCTCCTCGCAATGACCTCTAAAATGCCTAAAATCTGAATTATCGGACAGCCTCTGAAGGCTGCCGCTACGAAGTTAGAGCCGAAGAGCTACTTTCTAAAAAGGATCTTTCCTCATGATTATTGATAAAACCAAGATTAAGGAGACGGTCGACTTTCTCCATTCACGGACCGGGATCAAGCCGGAGATCGGCATTATTCTCGGCTCGGGACTGGGCGCGGTGGTGAAGCTGCTTGAGGACGCGATTCATGTCCCCTACGGGGAAATCCCCCACTTCCCGGTCTCTTCCGTCAAGGGCCACGGCGGCCAGCTGGCATTCGGCACCTTCGCCGGCCGAGGGATCGTGGTGCAGGAGGGCCGGGTTCATTTTTACGAGGGGCTGGGAGCAGCCAAAATCATGTACCCTCTCTTCGTCATGAAAGCCTTCGGGGTGACGACCATCATCAACACCAATGCCGCCGGGGGAATCAACCCCCATTTTCAGGAGGGGGATCTGATGCTGGTGAAGGACCATATCAATTTCATGTTCCTCAACCCGTTGACCGGCCCCAACGATGAAAGCGTCGGCCCCCGGTTCCCGGACCTGGCCAAAGCCTACAACCCACAGCTGCGGGAGGTCGCCCGCGCGGCGGCGCGAAAGATCGAGATCACCCTTCAGGAAGGGATACTGATCTCTTTTTCCGGTCCCAGCTACGAAACCCGGGCCGAGATCGCGATGGCCGCCGGCCTGGGAGCAGACGCGGTCGGGATGTCGACGGTTCCGGAGGCCATTCTTTCCAGCTACCTGGGGCTGCGTTTTCTGGCCATCACCTTCATTTCCAACCTGGTCAGCTCCACCCGGGTCGCGCCGCTGACCCATGAGGAAGTCACCCGGGGCGCCGCCGTCGCCAGCGGCAACCTGGCGAAACTTATCGGCGAGATTATTAAGGAGATATAAATTATCCCTCGTTCCCACGCTCCGCGTGGGAACGAAAATTTATTCGCTACCACGCTGAGCGTGGTAGTGAGTTGGATACGCGGTATTTTCAAAGAGCTAAAGTGTTACTAAATGACAAACTCCCTATCGCAAAATGGCCTCGCTTGCCCTACGGGTTGTTTTGAATTTGGTGCTTGTTCTTTGGGATTTGCCTCCACATGGCTGATATTCAAGAAGTCATCGAAAAAATCCACCCGGGACTAGAACTGCCCCCTGAAATTAAAACGCTCCTCTCCGGGATCACTTTCTCGGAAGAGGCGCTCCTGAATGCCTCCCCTTCCCGGCTCGCTCTCCCCTTCTCCCTTCCGGAGCTGGGGCGGATGCTGGCGATGATCGGGGAAAGGATTGCCGGCAATGAGCCGATCTATCTCCGGGAGGGAGACTCCCCGGACGCAATCGCGGCCGGGGCCCTGGTCAGGCGGATATTTAAAAAATGCCGTCCGGCGGACAGGCCGGAAACGGCCGGCGGCCGGGCCGTGCTTGATCTCTCCCGTCCGGGGGGGATGTTTTTCCGTGCCGGCGGTTCATCCGTTTCCGTACCCTCAGCGATCCCTGACGGCGGGCACTACGCCCTCAGCGGGCTGGTGTTCAAGCTGGGGGAGGCGCGGCACCTTGCCGGGGAGAAAGACTTCGGGAAGAACTACGTCGCCTTCGACCTTGAGACCACCGGAAAAACACCCGGGAGTGACGAGATCATCGAGATCGGAGCGGTCAGGATACACAACGGCCGCCTGGGAAAAGAGTTCAGCGCGCTGGTCAAGCCCTCCCGTCCTTTATCGGCCGGGATATCACAACTGACCGGAATTACGTACGATGACCTGAAAGACGCCCCACCGCTGGAAGAGGTCCTGCCCGCCTTCCTGACATTTATCGGCGATGACACCCTGATCGCCCACAACATCGACTTCGATTACCCCTTTCTCTCCCATGCTTCCCGGAAGCACCTGGGCAAACGCCTGAACAACGAGACCTACTGCACCCTGGTCCAGGCGCGGGCCCGGATGCCGGGACAAAGCCACCGCCTGGGCGCGGTCGCCCAAGCTCTCGGAATCGAACAAAAAGACTGGCATCGGGCGACGGCGGACGCCCGGACGGCGGCGCTCATCTTCCTTCATTTCCGGGAAGAAGACAGCGCCCCCGGACGCTACGCCTACTTCCGGTCGGCCGTCGGAACGGCCTGCCTGGGGAGCATCGCGGCCGGGGTTCCGCTCCGCGGCGACACCGCGGTGTTCTTCCGCTGCGGGTTCGATGAAATCCTCTCCGCGTATTCGTCCGGAGAGAAATACCTCCGGAAACACCCGGGCAAAATCCCGGAAACCGACCGGCGGCTTTCCCGATACCTGGACTCCCGGTGGAGGAGGAAACGGAACCGGGCCGTTTGTCGGCTCATCCAGCGCGCGGCCGAGGAGGCCGCCAGGACATAACGATAATTATTACCACGGAGAACGCGGAGAAAAGGAATCTATGCTGAATGGAGTAATGGAGTGTTGGAGTACTGGAGTATTGGAATAAAAACTAGTCTGTCGGGTATGGTCTCCCATCACTCCAACACTCCACTACTCCAATACTCCATGTTGTCTGTAATCTCCGTGGCTTTTATAGTTTCAATTCTTTCCAGCATGGAGGTGCAATAATGAAGCTTCGCGTGGTGATTGACCGGATCGAGGACGGCAGGTTCGCCGTCCTCGAGATCGAGGGGGTGGCCGGAGACTTTATCTGGCCGGTGGAGTTTTTACCGGAAGGCGTCCACGACGGCAGTATCCTGGACTTCATTATCGAGACAAACCCGGAAGCGGAGGCCGAGCAGAGGGAGAAGATGAAGCGCCTCCAGGAAGAACTGCTGAGAAGGACCAGAGAAAAGGATAAGGGTTGATTGAAAAAATAAAACGCCCCCGGTGGGTTTATCCCACCGGAGCGGAAGTCCAAAAGCTAACAGGCGTCAGAAAATATAAAACGGCCCCTGCCGCTTTACGCGGCAGGGGAGAAAGTTCTGAGCTGCTATCATTTGACAGCTGTGAACTGATTCACCTGCCGGATAAACCGGCAGGGGTCGGGGCTTAAGCGAGCCGTTGTTATTATTTCGAATACACTATCCCCGCGTATCCGACAAACGACTCGTTCGGATAGATATCGTAACTGGTCAGGTAGGAGATCAGTTCCCCCCGGCTGACCCCCGATTCCCGGGCAAAGGAGATGGCCGCGGCGGCGCCGCCCGCGGAACAGGCCGACTGGTTCTCCCCGGCGTGTGTGATGGCGCCCGCGGCATCCAGGGCCAGCAGCTTCCCGATGAATCCCCGGTCGTTGACCTCCTTGACCCACGCCACCGCCTCCTTCCCTCTCCCGGCGGGAGAGAACCCGTAGTTGCTGCCGTAATGGGTCAGGTCGGTTGAGCCGAGGACGGCGACGTTTCGCCCCAGTTCATCGGCGGCTTTTTTGACCGCCTTTCCGAGTTCCACGGCGGCGGGAGAAGGGGCAGCCCGGAGGGAAAGCGCCCGGCTTCGCGGAAAGAGGTGCCTGATGAAGGGCAGCTGAATTTCGACCGTGTTATCGGGGTGCCGGTCCTCCCGGAGAGGGGTAGCGCAGCAGGAACCGATCTTTTCCAGGAGCGCGAGATCCGCGTCAATCGTTCCCAGGGGAGTCTCGTATCCCTCCTCGAAAGCGGCCAGGAGGCCGGACGAGGGGCCGAGATGCCCTCCCACCACCACGATGGTATCCACGGATTTGCGGAGGCGCCGGAGAACCGCCAGGGCGCACCGCCCCGAGAATTCCCACCCGGCGTGGGGGGCGATCCCTGCGACCCCCGTTACCTCCCCCTCCGGGGGAAGACCCCCGATATCCCGCAGATACTTCTCAATGGTCTTCCGCGTCTCTTCCGCGGTCCCCGGGTACCAGCCCGGGGGCAGCACTCTCTCCCTGATCTTCATTGTTTTCTTCCCCTTTATTAGCCGCAAAAAGACATAAAAGAAAAATGTACCCCCGCCCCTCGCCCCCTTTATTTAACAGACGATTGACTGTGATTAAATATGATTCACGGCCTCTACCTCGGCCCCGTGTCGTTCGACGTTGAATGTTTGACGTTGGATGTTCAGTTTTTTCTCCAGCCGTTGCTCACCGAACACAGATTATCGGAGCGCAGCAGAGATCCCGAGTCACCCCGGTGGTACCGGGGTGCTTTTCGTGACCGATCACAGATTACCGATTACTGATCACTGCATCCCCGGGCGCCATGCGCTCTGCTCTCTGCGCTATGCATTTTCCCGTTGGACGTTCGTCTCTTTAAGCAATCAGCCTGGTCTTCCCTTCCGTGTCGATGACAAACTGCTGTTTCCCGGTCCAGACTACCGCGATCCCCCCGTGGAAATCGGTGGCGTCGTCAAAACGGGCTTCGGTCATCAGCTCCCCGGTTCTGTCGATGTAACTCCACCAGTCGTAAAGCATGATCCGCGCCTGGCCGTCGGAAAACGGGAAGGCACGGTCAAAAAGAGAGTCGATCACCCCCCGCCCGTTTTTGTCGATGTATCCCCACTTGCCTCCGGTTCGGGCCCGGAGGACCTCGTCATAGGTCCTCTCCACGGCCACCGGGGCCAGTCCTTCCGAAAAATCATACGCGTAATCGAAAACCGGAGGGCAACGATACCTGCCCGGCCGGTCGATGAAACCCCACTTGCCACCGCTGTTCACCCGGGCCAATCCTTCGGAAAAAGCTTCCGCCCAATCGAATTCCGCCCGGACAACCCGTTCTCCGGAAGGACCGACATACCCCCATTTCCGCTCCCCCTCCATCCTGACCGCCGCCAGACCTTCGGAAAAATCCCCGGCCGAGTCAAAGCGGGGCGGGATCACGAACTCGCCATCCCGGCCGATGAACCCGGCGGAACCGCCCACCGAGGCCCGGGCCAGGCCGTCAAAGAATCTGCCGGTCAGCGAGAAACGGGGACGGATGGCCATTTTTCCGGCCGCGTCGATATACCCCCAGCGATGCCGCGCCGGACCGGGCGGGATGACGGTGGCCAGTCCATCCGAGAAAGAAAACGCTTCCTTGAACCGGGGTTTGATCACCATCCGGCCGGTATCATCTATGTAGCCATACCGCTGGCGGACCGTGCCCGTCAGTGATCTTCCGGGGAGAGACACCAGGGCCAGGCCCTCGTAAAACGGAAAGGCGAGGTCAAATCGGGGCTGGATGACCCAGGCCGCCTCCCGGTTGACGTATCCGAACCGGCCGTTTTTCTTTACCGGTAACAGCATGTTAAAATTTTTCCCGAAAAATTTTATTATAAAGATCTCAAAACCAGATTCGGGATCAGACGGAGGTGTCTTTTCGCCGCAATAGTTCGATTATCTGTTTTTGAGCATTGTCCTGACGCTCGTAAAAGCGATAGGTGGCTTCCATGAAGTCGACCGCTTTCATCCCCACCTTCACTGTCACCGTTGCCATCACGGCAATCGAGAGCAAAAAAACAACCAGGACTAATTCAATCATAATTTTTCCTCCGGAAAAATTATTGTTAAATAACATAAGAAAACATGTCCAATAGTTTAAATTAGCTTTTCCGGAGCTAATTTAGTATTGTATTCTGAAAGCAAGATAGGGATTTGCCATACGATAAAAAATAAAAATTGATAGTATAATTTCAATAAGTCACGCTTCAACCTCCACATTGGATTATTCATACTTTGTTGAATAATCCAAGTTAAAATCCATCTACAGCGTCAGTCCGGTTATATCCTTACTACATTAGCGCCGGAGGCGCTAATGTATAATATGAGAATCGCCTTCGTCTTCAATCCGTTTAAATACAAGCTCCACGAAGAGAACCTGAGGATCGTCCAGAAATACTTCGGTCTTTTCCCTCCCCTCAGCCTGGCCTGGGCCGCCGCCATTGCGGAAAAAGCCGGCCACACCGCCCGGATCATCGACGCCCGGACCCTGCGCCTGAGCCAGGAAGAAACCCTGGACCGGCTCCGGGATTTTCAGCCCGACCTTCTCGGATTCATGATGACGACCTACATGTTCCGCGAGACACTGGAGTGGATACGCTTTTTAAAACAACACTTGAAAATACCGGTCGTCATCGGCGGTTACAACCTGAGGGTTTATCCCCGCCAGTCCCTCGCGCCCCCGGAGATCGACTTCGGCGTGGTCGAGCAGGCCTACCACACGCTGCCCGCTCTCCTGAAAGAACTGGAAGGCGGCCGCCGGTTCGAAGACGTTCCCGGGCTGGTTTATAAAAAGGGCGCCGATGTCATCGTCACTCCTCATCCCCAGGAGATCGTTTTCGATGATTTCCCGAACCCGGCCCGGCACCTCCTCCCCAACCACCTCTATGCCGAGTTCCCCACCGAGCGTAAAAATTTCACGGTCATGGTGACCAGCCTCGGTTGCCCCATGCACTGCACGTTCTGCGAGGCCGGGCAAACCGCCTACAACCCCCGCTCCCCCCTGACCGTGGTCAACGAGATGCAGGAGTGCCATGACCGGTTCGGCGTCCGGGAAATCGACATCTTCGACTACGAATTCCCCATGATCAGAAAAAGGACGCTCAGCATCTGCCGGGAGCTCCGGGAAAGAAACCTCGACCTGACCTGGGCCTGCCGCTCCCGGGTGGATACCGTCGACGCGGAGCTCCTGGAGGAGATGTACCGAGCGGGGTGCCGGCGCATCTACTACGGGATCGAGTCCGGCTCCCAGGAGACGTTGGACCGGATGGAGAAGGGCATCACCCTCAGGCAGGTCAGGGAAACGGTCGCCGTCACCAAGGAGGTGGGGATCCGGCCGCTCGGTTTTTTTCTGGTCGGTGTCCCCGGCGAGACCAGGGAGTCGGTCAGGAAAACGGTCCGGTTCGCGAAAAAGCTCGATCTCGACTACGTTCAGTTCTCGAAGCTGACCGCCAAGCCGCTGACCGGGATGTGGCGGCAGCTGGTAAAGGATACCGGCGACGATTACTGGGAACAGTACATCCTCGGGAAAACCGATGAGCGTGTCCTCCCCCGGCCCTGGACGAAGCTGACCAACGAGGAGGTCGACCGGCTGACCCGCTGGGCGTACGTCTCCTACCACTCCCGACCCGGCTTCCTCTTCCGGATGGTCCGGCAGGTCCGTTCCTTCGACGAGTTCAGGCGGAAGTTTCTCGCCTTTCTCGATATGGCCTTCAAACAGGAAAACGTTTCCCGGCCCGATCATAAATTCCTGGCCTACGACGAAAACGCCCCCGGCTTCACCTCCCGCTACCAGCGTTCCCCGCGGTTACCGCATTAAAATATCATAGCCATGAAAATACCAATCCACGGAGAAACGGACCGGGTAGGAAAGAATGGAGTGATGGAGTAATGGAATACTGGATGACCGGAAGACAAGCCTTCCATTACTCCACCACCCCAGTACTCCAATACTCCGCAGTTCTTTATGATATCCGTAGTTAAACCATTGCCACGATCTATTGGAGAGATAGCCTCCTGAAGAAAAACCTTCTCTGGATAGTCAGCCTGGTGGTCACCGGGGGGCTGCTGCTCCTGATCTTCCGGAAGTTCGACCCCGGACGGGTCATCTCCGCCGTTGAAGACGCCCGGCCGTTCCCGCTCCTCCTGGCCCTGGCGGTCTCTTTCTTCACCAACTGCTGGCTGGCCGCGGTCAAGTGGCAAAAGATCCTGTCCCCCCTGGGGCTGACCCTTTCCTTTCGGGAGTCCTTCCTGATCAAGATGGGGAGCGGCCCTTTGAAGAGCCTTCTTCCTTTTCGTACCGGCGAGGCTTCCCGGGTCATCTACCTGAAGCGGTGCCACGGTTTTTCCGTCTCGCGGGGGACAGCATCAATCCTGATCGAACTCTTCCTGAACATCCTCATCTTTCTCCTTTTCATCGTCGGCGGAGGGGTGGTCTGCCCCGGCGCGCCCCCCGGGGTGGTCACGGTGGTCGCTCTTATCCTGGCGGGGGTGATGTTGACCTTCCTGCTCGCCGCCCGATCTGCCCCTCGAAGATGGGTTCGGCGGTTTCTCTCCCGGATACCCAATCCCCGGCTTCGAGGCGGACTGGAGACATTCTTCACCCTCCACCGGTTCTTCTCCCGGCGGCAGATCGGAGTGTTCCTCTTCTATTCGCTGGTGATTCAAGGAGGGAAACTGATCACCTTCTTCCTGATCGGGAGCGCCTTCCGGATCGCCTTCTCCCCCGTTGTTTACCTGGTCATTCTCCCGTTCTCGATCCTCATCTCCACCATCCCGGTCACCATCCTGGGAATCGGCCTGCGCGAAGGAAGCCTGATCGAAATGGTTCCGGCATATACCGGCCTTTCCGCCGGGTCCGTCCTGGGGCCGGCCCTGGTCTTTTCCCTGGTGGAGTATCTCTTCCCGGCGGTTCTGGGACTTTTCTGGACCGGGAAATTCACCAGAACATTATTCGTGGGGAAGGGAGAAACGGACACAAAACAAGATGGGATATCGGCAACTGACCAATAATATTTTTCCGCAGGAAAAATATTAATACCAGTAGCGGCGGTAGCCGGCCGCTTCCGCGGCGGTGGCGGTATCGAAATATTCCCGGTCTTCCGGCGGAATCCGCCTGGAGTAGGCGGACCGGGGAGGATAATAGATCAGGGTATGCCGATTGGCGGCTACCTTGCCGATCATTTCTTTCGGGATATCGTATTCCGGGTAGACGGCCTTTCCCGGGAACTCCACCCGGTGCTCCCGGCCGTTGCTCCGGTAAAGGATCGTCCCGTCGCGGTCGGTCCGATAAATTGTAATCCTGCGCATCTGCAGGCGCCGGAGCACCTGGTCGGTCGGATGCCCGTAGCTGTTGTTCTCTCCTACCGGGATCACCGCCTCCCGGGGAGCGACCCGGGACAGGAAAGAAGACCCGGTCGAGGTCCGCGAACCGTGATGTCCGATTTTCAGCACCCCGCTCTTCAGGTTGCACCCCCGGCTTAGCATCTCCATTTCGGCCTCCTCCTCGGCGTCCCCGGTGAAGAGAAAGCTCTCATCCCCGTACACCAGCTTGACGACGATCGAGCAGTTGTTCGGGGATTCAAGAAGGCGGTACGACGGGTGCATGATCAGAAGCTGCACGTCACCGAAGGAGAGCCTGTCCCCGGCCCGGGCCAGCTTGAAGAGGATATCGTCATGGCTTTTGACCGTCTGCAGGTACCGTTCGTAATGCTCGGATGTGTCCTCCTTGCCTGAGTCAAGGAGAGTGGTGATCGGGAAAGTCTCCAGCACCTTGAACAGGCCTCCGTAGTGATCGCCGTGAGGATGGGAGACGACCAGGAGATCGATCTTCTTCACCCCGGCGCGCCGGAGGTAATCGATCAGGAAGGAATAGACCCAGATCCGCCCCCCGTCGATGAGAATCGTCTCCCCCGAAGGACACCGGATCAATGTGCAGTCCCCCTGCCCCACGTCGATGAAGTGGATCTCGAGAGGATTTCTCCAGGACTCCTCCTCGGCCCGGGCGGTCGCGGCGGCGGCGATCCGGAGGCGGCAGCTCTCCAGCCGGCTTTCTATCGACTCCGCCGACCACCCGGGTGACTGCTCCCGGATGGCCGTGAAATAGCCGGCCGCTCTCCGGTATCCGGCCGCGGCCTCTGCGAACTCTCCACGATTGAAGGCCTGCTCGGCCTTCTGGAAAAGAAGGTACCCTTCCCGGTAGAGATCACCGGGGGGAACCGGGGTGGGAGCGGCGTGAGACAGGACCGTGAAGAGAAGTAAAACTGCGGCCAGACCAACAACCAGATTTATCAGTCGGGGTCGGACCATAGTAACTCATTGATTCTCAATGAATAAAATAATTATTGGGCCCTATATAGACCCTTAGACTTACATTCCGCACTTCCGGGAGGCGGTTTTTGGAGTATTTTTACACCGATTAATTCAAATTTTCCAGAACTCTTTTTCGCGAATATTCACAAGCTTTAATACCCGCCGGTGCGTACGGTTCAACTGATCTCGACACTCCTCTGCCGGACAATTGTCCTGGGTGATCTTGTACGTACTAAGCCCGTCAAACGTCTTCAGAATTTGAGAAGTTGTCGGATGCGGCGCATCACGCTCTTCCGGATAAAGCTTCAGCGGTTCCAGTTTCCCTTCCTCAATCTGCTGGCGCACCAACCGTTCAATTATCGCCTGGACCATCAAAGACAGGAAAAACACAAACATATTCGCCTCCACCCGATCGATGCGTTTGAACAACAAAGGTGCTGCTTGATGAACGCTCTTGAACTGATTGAAGCGTTTTTCAAGCCGGGGTTGGTACTTGTAAATTTTTAACACCTCTTTCGGGTGGGTCTTGGGGTCGGTAGATACCAGGGGGAATATTCCGTCGGTTTGGGCCTCTTGCCGCAAGGCATCCTTATCGTTTTCCCAATCCAGGCTGTAATAGATTCGGTTGGTGATCCGGTATTGAAAAGATTTTCCGGAATGTCCCCGCCGCAGGGCCTGCTTGCGTTCCATGTGCTTT
>JAZDIV010000009.1:0-42272 GCA_043804695.1 PVC group bacterium
CCCTGCCACACAAGGTGGCAGGGGCCGTTTTTTGTTTGATGTGACATCATAGATAGGGAACTTACATTCCGGTGAGGCAAGCTCACCGGGGATGGTATTATGTTATTAATATTAAAGCGCATGCGAACTTTTATTTCGATAGAAAGACAGTAATATTTCTAACAGTTCGCTTAATTTGGGCCTAGGCCCGTTTGACTCAGTATAAACGAAACAGGCAATAGGATGCAACCGGTTTTCTGATCAGCATGAAAATAGTACTGGCAACCCGTTCCCCCCGGAGGAAGGCTCTCCTTGCTTTCGCCGGGGTACCGTTCGTCACTTGCTCCAGCACCGACGACGAGGTCATTTATCCGTGTTTGCCCGCAAAGACTGCCCGCCATAACGCGGAAGCGAAAGCCACCCGGGGTGCCCGGGAGTATCCCGGGGCAATCGTACTTGCCGCCGATACCGTCGTTTACCTGGATAAAATCTTCGGCAAGCCGGAGAACCCCGCCGGGGCCCGGGAGATGCTGAGAAAGCTCTCCGGCCGGACGCACGCGGTCCACACTGCGGTGGCATTGATTTATCCCCGGGCCGGGCCGGCCAAAATCCGGGTCGCCGTTTCCCGGGTGACGATGCGAAAACTTGATGAGAAAACCATCTCCCGGTATCTCCGCCTGGTCAACCCGCTTGACAAAGCGGGGGGTTATGCCGTTCAGGAGCACGATGAAATCCTGATCGAGAAAATCGAGGGCTCCCTTAGCAACGTGATCGGCCTGCCGCTGGAAGTCCTGGCGGAACTATTCGGCTGCTTCCCGGAGACCCGGCGCTACGCCTCCCGTTTAAAAGCGGCGGCGGAGACGTACCGCTTGAACGCGAGTGCCCCTGGCCGGCCGCCGGGTCAAACGTCGGCCTCATCAACCCGAGGGGGATAACCCGCAGACATTCCTGTCTGTAGAAGGTAGCACAGACATTCCTGCGACCGGACGAAGCGTGTTAAGAAATAAAACCTGTAGCGAAGATCCCACGTCGCTGTTTGTCAAGCAATATAGGAGTTTTTCAGGCCTTGTCTAACCGTTAGACCTTGGCGTTTTAAGCACGGATCGGTGCAAAAAATCACGGAATTTTTGCATTGCTCCCGACTACGCTTTTAAACGTTTGGTGGCTTTTTTAACGGCGCGACCAGTGTTGCGAACTTGCCGATCAGATCCAGGGACCCGTCGAACTCGATCGTGAGCTTGCCCCCTTGGATAATAAGACAGATTGGACACTTGACAACGATATCAATAGTGATACCATATTATTATGCCCAGGGTTGACAACATAGTCGAACAGATGCGGCGGAATCCCAGGGGCGTGAGTTTCGCGGACGCCTGCCGCGTCTGTGACCACTACTTCGGGCAACCCCGGCAGAAGGGCACGAGCCACCGGGTGTACAAGACCCCGTGGCCGGGCGACCCGAGAGTCAATATTCAGAGTGCCGGGGGCAAAGCCAAGACGTATCAGGTCAGGCAAGTCCTGAGAGCGATTGAGAGGTTGGAATATGAAGACCATTCGAAATGATCACTATACCTACCGTGTGACCTGGTCGGAGGACGATCAGGAATACGTCGGTCTCTGCGCGGAGTTTCCGAGTTTGAGCTGGCTGGCATCATCCCCTGAGGCTGTGCTTCGGGGCATTCGTGGTGTTGTTGCAGGCGTCGTTGCAGACATGAAGGAATCGCAAGAACCAATTCCGGAACCATTGGCCAGCCGGGAATTCAGCGGCAAGTTCATGGTCCGAGTTCCACCGGACGTGCACCGGGAACTCGCCGTAGAAGCGGCGGAAGCCGGCGTGAGCCTGAACCGTCTGGCAACGATCAAGCTCGCGCATTGAGATACGAATGTGCCAACCATTGCCTTCCGGCGATGGCTGGCTGCCGCGCCTGCCGCACCCGGTCTGTTGTTCATTGCCGGGGTTTGATCCCGGATTTCTCCCAGTCCCTTTTATTCCTCCGGATTGGGCAGGTTCATCCATTCTTCCTGGCCGTCCTCGGGCGTGAGCGCCTCGATGGCCTCATCCTCAAACTGGACGAAGCGGGCAATCTGGAGGCAGTCCCGGACCTTCGGCAGTTTAGCGGACGCCCGGGCGAACTCCCCGACCGTCATCCCGGAAAGCTTCCCCAGGTCAACCATATTCCCGGGTGACGGCGTTGGCCTGTTGAGGTGAAATGCCCGTCAAAACATGAATCAATAGTAGACTTGATCCCTTGTCTTTACGAGCGCACAATCGGAGTGCGGCGCCCTTCCAGCGAATTCAGAACCTCAAGCATGCGCGGGCGGCGATTGTTTTGCTCGCGCAGTTTGGACAGATAGCCGATCCATTCCGAGGTTCGCTGGGTCCGCTCAAAAACAGCCCGTATCTTCTTTAGATACCCGCCCGCCGCCTGGTAAGCGGCGGGTTTTACCTGGGCGATTTCTCTGGAGGCCAGTTCCTTCCAGATCGCGATGGCATTGTCCGGGTGGGTCTCCTGAACGGCTCGCGCAATCTTCTCACCTTTGTCGTTACAGCCAAACACACCAGGTTTTCCGCGCTGCCGGTACCACCGAAGCGCGTCGTCATGGCGTTTTTCCTTGATGGCGATGTCGATAAGCGTTGCGGTATCCGGAAAGCAGCTCCATCGTGCCTCCTTTTTGCGCTCGGGTAATTCCGGCGAAGGCAATGGCCAGAGGAGTGGCACCGAAACTTCGTCCATGGTTTTTCGAGGCCTCTTCTCTCGCCGTGATACGGGCGGCGCGGCACAGTGCGGCGCGATGTCCGGTCGCCGACCGGTTTCCAAATAGGTCAAGATCGGACCTCGAATGGTGTCCCAAACCCCCGCCTTAACGGCCGCCTTTTCAAGCTCGGAATAGAGCTGCAAATTTGGATTGTCAAAAAACTTCAGGGCGCAATAAGCGGCCGCCAGCGGGTAATTCCTTGCGCGGACAGCCAGTTTGCGCAGTTGTTCCTCCAAATGCCAGGCTATTCCCGGCGCATGTGCCAGCGTTTCGATAAACCCCTTTTTCGCCCACTCCCGCGCCTTCTCTGTCTGGCCGGATTCAATCAGCTTATCTACCAATTTGATATAGCAATCGGTTTTGGCCGTTTCGCGCTCCAGTAGCGGGATTACTTCTTTGGTGCGGCCCGCCTTTTCAAGCGCGCCCAGTAACCAGAGCATGATCTGCTCCCGGTCGAACTTTGCGGAGAAGTCGTCTCGTGAACCTGCCTGTCGTTGCGGCAGTTTATCCAGCCGGGCGAATAGAACATCCGCCACCTGACTCCAGTCCGCTTTTTTGCCGGCGCTCCCGGCAGCCAGAAAACCTTTCAAACCGTCCAGGAAGCTGTATTCATCCGCCAGCCGCAGGTTAATTTCCCATAACAGGCGTTGGGAGGCTGACAGACTCGATCGCTTCACGGCCTTGAAAACCACCGCCATGCAGTCGGCAATCTCCATGCCGGTTTCGCCCTCGTCATGCGACTGCTCGACCTGCCGAATCCCCCGCTTCATCAGATACGCGCCCAGTTCGATCACGGCATCCGCCCGACCGGCGGCCAGCAGGTTTTCCAGGCGCTGTTTGACGCGGGAATAATCGGGAATATGGCTTTCGCCTCTCCAGTGATTTGTCCAGCCCGGTTCGTCTGATGCGTGCGCGATCTCCCGGCGGGTCGCGGCAATCAGTTTGGCGGTATTGCCCTCCCGCACGTCCGCCCGATCCGAGAGCTGCCGGCGCAATTCCGGGATGCTGTCGCGCCCCTCGAGAAGAAGATCCACCAGTTCCTTTTTCGACAGCCCTTCCAGATGGGTGCGGACAAGCTTGTTTTCCTTGGCCACCCGCGAGGCGGCGGCGAGAGGGGGGATGTCTTCGTCCCCGTCGTCCCTGTCACCATCCGCCTCGGCGAGTTCGGCAAATCGCTCGTCGTCCGGATCGGCCGGGGGCGGCGTGAGCATGTTCTTCGCGGCGTCCAGATAAGCCAGAATCACGGCCACTGCGTGTTTGCACGGCCCCCAGGAATATGGGCAGGTGCATTCCGAGGACAATTTTCCGGCGGCATCCATCCTCGCCAGCGTGGCGTAGCGGTCGCCGCCCTGTACCCACGCGAGAAGCGCGCCGTCGGCGGTGACGCGCAAATCTTCTACCGCCCGTTTATAAGACTTGCTCCGGCTTACCACCCGGTCGCCGGCCCAGTCCTTCAAGTCTTCCCAGGTCAAGTCGGCAAAGGTCATGATCATTCTTTCCCTCCGCCTCGGTTGCCGCGGATTTGTTTATCGAGTTCGGACAGGTTGTTGCGGGGAAGGTCGAAGCCCGCCGGGGCTCGTGCCGCCGCCTGTTCCAGCACGGTACGGGCTTCCGCGTGGGAACCGGCCTCCACCAGCGCCCAGCCGAGATCGTTCAGGCAAACGGCGCTCGTCGGTTCCAGTGCTACCACACGGCGCTCGGCGGCGACGGCCTCTTCTTTCCTGCCCAGCCGTCCGAGACAGTAGCTGACACCGGTCCAGTAAGCCGCGACCGCCGGTCTTGTCCTGCTCGCCGCCTGATAAAGATGCAAGGCGTTGCGAAGGTCCTTCCGATCCAGAAGGAAATTCCCGGCCTTATCCACGATCTCGACAAGATCCGGCTCTTCCTGGGGTAACGAAGGCAGCGTCAGAAAGAGTTCCATCGCCGCGTCAACGCGGCCATACTGGTACTCGATCGAGCCGACGGTAAGCAGCGCCGAGGCGAAAAACGGGTCGATGGCGAGCGCGAGAACGCCGGCCTCAAATCGCGGTAGAGGGAAGTCCTCGCGGTCGACGCGGGCCAAGGCATCGGCGAATAGATCGCCGGCCATGCGCGAGTCATACTCCCATTGCGCGGCGGTCCGCCGATGCGCCGGTGGCGTGGAGGCATATTCGCGCCGGGCTTCCGCCAGGACCGGATCGGCCTGCACGAGTTGCGAGAACGGCATATTGCGCAGCGTAGGGCGTTGTATGCTAGTGAGATTTCTTTTCACCGGAATCGGAACTTTGTAAGGCCCTTTACCATTGGACTCCCCCAAACATTTTCGCGCAGGGCCTTGGTGACACGCTCATCTGGAGAATTGTGAAGCGTAAGGTATAGGGATAACCTATCCACTCTGTTATCGTCGGCTAAAAGCTCCGGTGTGTAGAAACTGTAGATTCCGTGTTCGTCGGTTATTTGTTCAATGTAGCGGATAGCCTCACTTTGATTATTCATAACTCCTCCCAATGTAAAGTAATCTTGCATAGTATAATTGTACTTTTTACCGTGCAAGATCTCTTTACATTCTGGCGATGCTGAATTCAAGCGAAAATTTATAATGTCCGGATCAACAATATCTTCCATTTTTCTGGAAAAAACGGCTGATACACCCTTTTGTAAGAATGAAACAATAAGCTCTTTAAAAATAGTTACCACCGACTTTGTATCAGTATTAAATAGAAAAATGATAACCAGGAGTATTAAAAAATTTTCAATTTCCATGAATAATCCAGTTGAAGGGGAAAAAGGCGAAAAAGTTATTTGAGATTATTGCTCTGTCACCTGCTTTGAAAATCATCTGTCCAATCCTCTTAATCCTCTTGCTCTTCCCGGCCGCCGCTCGATCGGCCGCCGATCTGAGGGAAGCCATTCTAAACGGTGACATTGCCGAAGTAAACAGGCTGATCCAGGAAGGTGCCGACGTCAATCTGCCGGACGTGATTATTGGGGTCGGACCATAGCAAGTTTCTGGGCCGCAGACTGATGAGGCCAAAACACCCCCTCAAAACAGGTCTTAGCCTTGATTTTTGGGCCCCGAAATCGAGTTTAAGGTTTTCCCGGGTGAATATACTCCCTTGCCGGACCTTTTAAACGCTGCCGGGAGAATTGAAAAGGGAAAAAAGAGAGCGGCACAGGCAGGGATGCTTGTGTCTCACTTCGCGCGCACAGGCAGGAATGTCTCCAGGTGGCGGATCAAGGCCTCTTCCAGCGGAAACGTGAGGTAGAACTGGCGAAATCTGTTCAAATTCGGGTAGGAAAAACCGCGCCCGAATCTCGCGCTCAAATCCCCGGCCAGCCGTTCAAGCAATTCTTCTCCAGACTCGGCGCGAACTTGACCTTTTTGCTCGAACTCCACGATACGTCGTCCGATCAGCCAATAAGTCGCTGTCATGATGCAGTTTATCGAACGGGCCGCCGACCGCCGGGCCGCCTCAATGACATTGGCTATCTCACCAAGGACGGAATCGTAAGGTTCATCAAGCCTGGTCTCCGGCTTTGTCGGCGTTTTCATCATAGATCCTTCTTGCCGTAGGTTGACTGATCCTCCATTTTGGGGTTGTTTTAACTGCTCAGGAGCCGGGAGTCAGCCCCATGCCATGCATTTTAACCTGTTCCGGGTATATTGAAAGGGAAAAAGGTATCAGTTCTTGCACAGTCGGGTTATTCGGGGTCGGACCACAGCAAGTCTCTGTGCCGCAGTCTAATTATGACAAGAACTCCCCCTCAAAACAGGTCTTAGCCTTGATTTTTGACCCCCGAAATCGAGTTTAAGGTTTCCCCGGGGAATATACTCCTTTGCCGGACTGGCATTTTAAACGTTGCCGGGAGAATTGAAAAGGGAAAAAAGAAAAAGAGGGCGGCACAGGCACGAATGCCTGTGTCACACTTCGCTCGCACAGGCAAGAATGCCTGTGCTCCATTGCGCGCACAGACAGGAATGTCTATGTCACCGTCACCTTCCCTGTCACCTTCCGGATAGGGGTTGCCACATTCTATTCGGCGTGGGAGAATACATGCCGGTTGGATCAAATAACAGACTGTTCGAGGAGTGGTGTGACCGATCTGCGGACTCTGTTGAACGAGTACATCGAGAGAGGGGAAGATCATTTCCCGCCCCTCTTCCGGAAGATCAAGCCCTGCATCTACTTCCCCCTCATCAAGTACAGGAACTTTTTTCCTGACGGAGCTTGCCCCGATGTTGACTATGTCAAGGAAGAAGGTTTTTCCGACCTTTTTGCTCTCCTCTGTAAGCGCAGGGCACCGTCCAAATACGACGCGATAAAGGAGTGCGTTTACGAAATCTGGGCGCTACTGGAGGAGAAGAAGGTTCTGGAGAAATATTATTACGAGGGCCGTGACAGCGAGGGAATCAAGAATGGCCTTATGGGGATCGCCGGCAACTATATCTATGCCCAGGTGATTAAAAAAGAGCCGGAGATGAGCCGGCTCTTCAAGCGGGTGAACAGCCTCCTCCGGGATGAGCAGAAGTTCAAGGTCTTCCCGGACGCCAAGGAAAAAGAATGGTGGGGCTTGAGTTCCTGGACCAATCCCGAGGAGTTTCATGGATCAATGGAAGAAATGGGGGTATTGCTCTCGCCGATTCCAGCTGTGGTTCGGATCAAGGAGCGCCCCGGCGCGAAGAAGGCCTCGATGGTGATTACCAACCTCCGATTGAAAGAGTTGATGGTCAGGATCCTCGATGCATTGAAAAAGACGCTCACCTCATCCCGCTTGATCAAAGCCATCGGGCGGAAGGTCCCGATCATCGACGCCGGGTTCACCAGCCTGGATGTCCCCCGGAAGGAGGGCGGCGAGGACGAGGATGGGGCAGGCATCTGCGTATTCCCGGTGAAGAAAGCTCCCTCCCGGGGGATGGCGGAAGACGCCGGTGATTTCTATGATTCACTGACGGAACGACAGCAGCAGGTCCTCCGGCTGTACTGGCTGGAGGAGAGGAACCTGGAGGAAACCGGTTCCGCCCTGGGGATATCAAAGTCCCTTGTGGCCGTGGAGAAGAATGTCATTCTGGAACTTCTTTGGGGGAAAGGATGGGGGAGTGTCGAGGAGTTCGAGCTATACGTCGAAGCGCTGCGGAACGCAACACTGGAAAAATCGGGCGATTGAGCATTCTTTATTAATGTAAGCAAATTTATTGGTATCATCCCTTATGATAGCCATTACGATAGTCATTGCGAACGAAGTGAAGCAATCCGATGCGTAGCATCGTCCCGAGTAAAACGAGGGATCTATAGAGATCCTTCACTTCGTTCAGGATGACCCTTCGGGTCAGATTGCTTCGTCACTTCGTTCCTCGCAATGACACATAAAACTTATTTGATACTCTTCTTAATAACGGGAAGAAGTGATGAGCAGCAAAGATAATAACGGCAATTTAGAGCAATGTGTCCCTCTCGGGGTACTTGAGAGGTATGCGCTCGGGAGTCTATCGGGAGAAGATCTGAACATGGTCATGGATCATCTCAAAGAGTGCGCGCTCTGCTCCCGCCGTTTTGAGATCCTGACCGGATATTTCACCGGTCCCCCTGAATCTTACTCCGGGAAGGATCTGGAATTCTCGGACGAAGTTCCCCGCGGGGTCGCGGGGATGGTAAACAAAAAAGAAAAGCCTTCTCTTTGTCATTTCCCCCAGCCCGAAACTCCCTTACTCGGTCAGATCTGGAGAGTGCGACCGGAAAAGGAGGGGAGGGGATCGGCGACCGCGCTGGTTGTCCTGCTCCCGGAAACCGTCAGTGGCGAGGGCGAATACCGCGCCGGCCTTCTCTCCTGGGAGGTCGAGCAGGCGTCCGAGCGGGACCTGGCTATCGGGGAGGATGAGAGCCCTCTCGGGATCGGTTTCATTGTCGAGATCTGGAACACGGTCAGCCTCCGGGCCGGACAGCTGGAGCGATGTGTCGGTGTTCTTTCGGCCGATCAGCAGAAAGCACTGAAAAAACTGGCCGGCAGGAAACCCGGAGAAGAACCCGGCGTGGCGGCCGGGGAACCGATCAGGTCGCTCGAAGATGAGAGAATCTATTTCCAGAGTTTGGAGCGGCGCCGCACCCGGAAGATCGTGGAATCCGGACTGGAGGAAGACAATAAGGAAACGATTGCGGCCGAGATTGAGCGTCCATATTCCTTGGCCGGGGTGAGTTCAACAGCCCTGCTCTCCAGCCTGAAAGCAAGCTTTGCCCGTGCCCCTGAGTTCGCCGACTCCGCCTCGCGTTCGTTCTTTTTAAGCCTTAAGAAGTTTTACCGTAAGTACCTTATCCCCGTCTTCCCGATCGCCGTCGGCTTTGCCTTCCCGGTCATTGCCCACCTGTTCTTCAGGAGACTGTCAAAGTCGATGACGAAGAGCAGGGTCCCCTCGCCGTTGAAGCCGGAAACGGAATTGCTGCAGGGTCTCTCTTACTGCGGCCTCGGGCGCTGGCAGAAAGCTCTGGCCGTCTTCTCGATGGTGATGGCCCACCCGGCTACGCTCTTCGCGGGGCTGGTCTTCTCGGCCTGGATCCTGGCCAGGATGGGGAAGTTCAAGCAGGCGGAAGAGAGTATCCGCCGGGCCAGAGAACTCCCGAAGAAAGTGCAGACCTTCGAGATCGACTTCGACCGGATCCAGCGGTTTATTGAAGAAGAGCGCGAAGCCGAGTTCAAGGAGTGGTTCGACAACACGATCGGCAACTACATCCTCAAAGAGACCGCCCGCCTCATCTCCTCACTTTAAAATCCACCTGCAGGGTGGATTTTAAAGAGTTATTGTTTCTAATTCATAGTATCGTGTCTCAGAAATACATTGATATTTATTTGTCATTGCGAGCGCAGCGAAGCAATCTCAACTCATTGGGATCCAAAGAGATTGCTTCGTCGCTCCGCTCCTCGCAATGACTTGGTTATACACATTATCTTTGAGACACAACAATAGAACCTATCCGATAAACCCGATTGTTGATGGCTTGTTAAGGTAGTCGCAACCTTTTAAGGTGCGTATAATTCGAGTATCAATGTACATACGCAGGTTAAAACCTGCGGCTACCAAAATCGGATTTATCGGACAGCCTCTGAAGGTTGCGGCTCCTTGCTCCCCTGGGCCCCTGATATTGCCGGATCTCTCTGTCTAAAGAATCAGTCGCCTTTTCTGAGTAATTTTTTTCGGAAAAATTCGGGGATCCTCTATTTCTTATAGAGTGGAAGCAGAAACCACCAACCGTAAGGAGGATAAGAGATGAAGAAGCAGGAGAGAAGCGTGGTTATCGAGATGGCGGCGGCGATGATGAAAGCCGGGATCGACTATGCCCTGAGTCATCAGGCGGAATTGATCGCGGCCTTCGACAAGATGAACGGGAAGAAGAAAAAGCCCGGGTCCCGCGGGAAGGCCCCAGCAAGGGTCATCGAGATCGAAGCCTGATGCATTCTCGGATATCTGTTTTTCCTGCTTAGCCTGGGGGTCTTTTCCGTGGCGATGGTCGAAAAGATGATGAAGGATTTGGAGAATGAAAATAGGAATGATAAGGTATCACTGAAGGCGGCAGACAAAGTCGCCCCTCCCCGGAGTATCCTCCGGCCGGTCTGGGCGCCGTTCTCGGTCGAGGAGATCGTTTTATGTCAGCTGGAGGACCGGGCAGAAACGGAGCACTCGACCGTCTCAGATCTTGCCGCCCGGATCATCAGGGATGCCGTCATTGGGAAATGGGTGAGAAAGAGGAAGAAGAAAGCCGTGCCGCGAATGAACGGCAAGACCGTTTTCGGTCCGTTCTTCGTGGAGAAGGGGATCATCCGCCACCTGTTCCGGTGGGAGAAGCAGGAAGGGGCCCCGCTTTCAAGATTGGTCAACGCTGCCCTCCGGGACCACCTCGGCATGCGTTGAAACTTCCTTCGGTGTTTACTTTGGTGGTGAAAAAGAAATGGAGGGCGGCACAGGCAGGAATGCCTGTGTCACCCTCCGCGCGCACAGACAGGAACTGTACTACCCTTCGCGGCTATTCGGGCGGGGGAGGAGAGCTGTTAGAAGCCGAAAGTCGGAGGTCGGCGGTCAAGTGATCCGTGATCCGGGGCAGTGTGAAGCGAAGCACTGATCACCGATCACTGATTACCGATTATCGGTTGCCGCTCCGGGCTCGGTGAGCGTCATCGGCTGCCCGGTGGTGGAGAGAACCTCCCGCCAGAGGTCCCCTTCGGGGTCGACCCGTTTCCGTTTCGAGATCGCCAGCGGCAGCGGTACGTGGGTGAAGTAGCTGTGCCAGTAACCGACCAGCAGGTCGGTTTTTCCCGCCATCGCCGCGTCGACCGCCCGTCTCCCCAGGGCGGCCGCGAACATGGAGTCGTCGGCGTTGGCCGGCACGGAACGGATCATGTAACTGGGGTCGATGTACTTGACGTCGATCGGGATTTTATCCTTTTTGAAATATTCGATGATCTTGTTCTTCAGGAAGAAGCCGACATCCCCGAGCCGGATGTTGCCGGAAGCGTCGTAGGTGGCGGCGCGCTGTTCATTCTCCATCAATTCCTGGCCGGCCCCCTCCGCCACGACGATGACCGCGTGATGCCGTTGGGTCAGCCTCTCCTTGAGCATCTGGAGCACTCCGCATTTTCCCTCGAGGGCGAAAGGGATTTCGGGGATCAGGCAGAGGTTGACATCGTTGGCGGCGATGGCGGTGAAGCCGGCGATAAAACCGGACTGGCGGCCCATGACCTTCACCAGACCGATCGCATTGTAGGCGCTGACCGCCTCGAAGTGGGCGCACCGGACGGCCTCCCGGGCGATGGTGACGGCGGTATCGACCCCGAAGGTCCGGTAGACGTAGCTGATGTCGTTGTCGATGGTCTTAGGAACGCCGACCGCGGCGATCCGGAGCCGCCGCCGGCTGATGACCTCGAAAATCCGGTGGAGTCCTTTCTGGGTGCCGTCTCCTCCCAGGCAGAAGAGGACATTGATCCCGCGGCGTTCCAGCGAGTCGACCATAACCTCCGGATCGACCGCCCCCCGGGAGGTGCCGAGAGCCGACCCCCCCTGAAGATGGATATCCTTGACCATCTGGGGGGAGAGCTGGACCGGTTCCGCCCCGAAGGAAGGGTCGAGCCCCTTCTGGCCGAACGGGATGCCGATGATCCTGCTGACCCCGTATTTATAGAAGAGGTGCATGACGATGGAGCGGATGGCGTCGTTCAGCCCCGGGCAGAGCCCGCCGCAGGTCATGATCCCGGCCGTCACTTCCTCGGGTCGGAAGTAAAGCATCTGCCGGGGCCCGGCGCACTCAAAAGCGAGATCCCGGTTTTCCGGTGCTCCGTCGGATTTGAGGGAGTAGGGGATGGTGACGTCGTCGCTGATGAAATTGACGATCCCGTCCCCCCGGACGGTGGAAAACCCGATCGGCGACCGGACCGTCGGTTCCCCTAATTGTGTGATCCGAAAGTCCTGCTGCTTCAGCATGGATGGTCCTCCTGAGAAGGGAGGAAGATGGTGAAGGAGCTGCCCCGTTCCGGCTCGCTGTCAACCTCGATGCATCCGCCGTGGCCTTCCACGATCCCGATCGCCGTCGAGAGGCCCAGGCCGGTGCCCGACTTGTCTTCTTTGGTGGTGAAGAAGGGGTTGAAGATCTGCTCCCGGGTCTCGCTGTCCATGCCGGCGCCTGTGTCGGAGACGCGAATCGAAACGCAGTCTTTCCCCTTCAGCCGGGGGTACACCAGCAGCAGCGCCTGGTCGGGACGGTCCGTCCCGGTGGCAACGGTCAGGGTGCCGCCCCGGGGCATGGCTTCGCATCCGTTGATGCAGAGGTTCAGGACCGCCTGGGTGAGAAGGGCGGGATCGGCGACAACCAGAAGAGCCCCGGGCCCGGTCTTCCGGCGGACGTCGATGTTCTTGTTCGCCGTCTCGGAAATGATCGGGAGAAGGGAATCGACCAGGCCGGCGACATCCAGTGGCCGCGGCTGGTAGTTTTCTTCCCGGGCGAAGGCCAGCAGCGCCCTGGTCAGATTGGCCCCCCGCCAGGCCAGCTGCTCAATCTTCTTGAGATCGCTCTGGAAGGAGGTGGAGTGAACGCCCTCCTGCTGGAGGAGGATGGCGTAATTAATGATTCCGGCCAGGATGTTGTTGAAATCATGGGCGATCCCTCCGGCCAGGGTCCCGATCGCTTTCATCTTTTGCGCCTGCCGGAGGTGCTCTTCCGTCAGTTCCTTCTCCTGAAGAAGGCGGCGATGGGAGAGGACCTGCTCAATGACCGCCGGAAGGATTTCGAGATAATTCCCCGCGAGATCCTTGATGATGTAATCCGCCGCCCCCTGCTTGAGCGCTTCCACCGCGACCTCGGCCTTGTGTTCGACGGTGACCATGATCACCGGGGGGAGCGGACCGCGGGCGGAGAGGATCCGGAGAACTTCCAGGCCTGAATACCGGGGCATGGTCTGATCAATCAGCAGCACGTCGTAAGATCCGCTCTCGCATAAAGCCAGGCCCGTCTCGCCGTCCTCCGCCACGTCGACCAGGTATCCGGCCCGCTGCAGATGTATCCGGGTGATCTTCCTCAGACCATCGTCATCTTCCATGTAGAGAACACGGGCAGGGTTTTTCGTTGTACCGGCGCTCATTTGCGTCTCCTGGTGTTGCGGTAATATAGCAAAGAAATGTCCGCGGAGGGAATAATTTTATCCGCCTCCGGCGTTTCCCGGTCCCAAACACTTTGCGCTCCGGCAGGAAGTATGCTATCTTATTTTTTTCTCCGAAAAAAATAAGAATGGTGTGCCTGAAACAGGCAGATACTAAGGAGAGCATTAATATAGATTGCATTCTCTACAATAGTCATTGCGAGCGCAGCGAAGCAATCTCTTGCTGTGCATAGATTGAGATTGCGTAGCCTGTCCCGAGCGATAGCGAAGGATCTCATTCCTCGCAATGACATGTCCATACAATTATGGACTGACTAATAACAGGCCGGAGTATTCATGAAAATTGTTAATTTTCATGAATAATCCGGGTCAAAGAGGTTATCGATGGGTCTTGCCCAAGTGCTCTGTATACTGGGGACCAGACCGGAAGTGATCAAGGTCGCCCCCGTCATCGCCGCCCTCCGGGAGGATCCCGGCACATTCGGGGTCCGGGTCCTGGCGACGGCTCAGCACCGGGCGATGCTGGATCAGATGCTGGCGGTATTTTCCATCTCGCCGGATACCGATCTCGACCTGATGCGTCCGGGACAGACGCTGGATGACCTCACCAGCCGGGTCACGGCCGGGATGAGCAAGTATCTCTCCTCGCACCGGCCTGATCTGGTCCTGGCCCAGGGAGACACCACGACGGTGATGGCGGCCGCGATCTCCTGTTTCCACGGGCGGATACCCTTCGGGCACATCGAGGCCGGCCTGCGGACGGGAGATCTGGCGGCGCCCTTCCCGGAGGAGTTCAACCGCCGGGTGATAACCCTGGCGGCCACCCATCATTTTGCCCCGACCGCGGGCGCCGTCGACAACCTCCTCAGGGAGGGCGTCGCCCCGGGCTCGATCTACCTGACGGGCAATACGGTCATCGATGCTCTCCAGGGGATTCTCGCCGGCACCGAACCTCCTCCCCGCCCTGTCCCGGAGGGGCGCCCCTATGTTCTCATGACCTGTCACCGCCGGGAAATTTTCGGCGCGCCCATTCGCGAAGTTTTTCAGACCGTCCGGGATTATTTTTCCCGCTGCCGGGAGTTCTCTCTCTGGTATCCGGTCCATCCCAACCCCCGGGTGGCCGACCCCGCTCGCGAGATACTTTCCGGCCACCCGAACATCATCCTCACCGACCCGCTTGATTATGTCGCCTTCGTTCACGCCATGAAAGGGGCAAAGCTTCTGCTCTCCGATTCCGGCGGGGTCCAGGAGGAGGGCCCCGCCCTCGGCAAGCCGGTTCTGGTCCTCCGGGATGCCACCGAGCGGCCGGAGGGGGTGGAAGCGGGCACCTGCCTCCTGGTGGGGCCGCATCGCGGTCGGATTGAAGCGGGGCTTGATCGGCTGCTTTTCGATGAGGGAGAATACCGGCGGATGGCCCGCACCCGCAACCCCTACGGGGATGGAAAAGCGGCCGGGCGGATCGCGGCTGCGCTAAAAGGTGACCCGTTTGATCCCTGGACGGGAGGGGAAGTGCCTAAAGTTTAAAGTTAAAAGTGCCTAAAGTTTTCGCTTTCGCCTGAGTCTTCGCGGAGGTGAATTCTGAAGTAAACCAAGTCATGATTGGCTATTATTAGTCAGTCCATAATTGTATGGACATGTCATTGCGAGGAATGAGATCCTTCGCTATCGCTCGGGACAGGCTACGCAATCTCAACTCTATGCACAGCAAGAGATTGCTTCCCGCCACGCTTTGCTCGCGGCTTCGGCTAACGCTCACAATGACCGCAATAGTTGATGTAAATACTACCACGGTCGGATTAATAACTGTGGGAGAGGTTTTTAACCTCGATCCGGGCCGCCTCGAATCGGGTTTAAGAACCTCTCCCACAGGAGTTTGCGCAGAAAGAGCTACGTTTTTAACTTTTTCCCTTCATTAATTAAAGAGACGGATATAATGCCGGTATATGAAACGGGAAAGGTAATTCTGGAAGGACTCCCGCATGGTTCCGACCTGCTGGAGACGATTACCGATCTGGCCCGGAGAGAGGGGATCAAGATCGGTACGGTCTCAGCGATCGGAGCGGTTCAGCGGGCGAGGATTGGATACTACGACCAGGAGTCCAGGCGTTACCGGGAAAGCGTTATCGAGAAGCGGATGGAAATCCTCTCCTGCCTGGGCAATATTTCCTGTAAGGCTGATGAAATAGTTGTTCATGCCCATATCGCCCTGGCGGGGGAAAATGGTCAGGCAATGGGGGGGCATCTCTGCGTGGGGACCGTCGTCTTCGCCGCGGAGTGCCTGCTTTGCGAGCTGCGGGGGGAACCGCTGAAGCGCGTCTACGACGAGATAACCGGTCTCTCCCTCTGGAAATAAAGTAGCGCCTTCGGCGCTACTTTATACTGGCTGCTGGTTAACTAAAATATTTTCACCGAGGCAACACGATAAAATAGCCTTATAATCTCAGCCAATATTTGCCCCATGGAATATAATTTATCAGTCGGCTTCAGATGTACCATTCTTATTTTTTCTTCCCCGATTAATACTTCGGGGCGGGGCGAAAAAATAAGAATGGTTTACCTCCGGCCGACAAAAAAATCATATCCCGGCAGACAAATGTTGGCTAATGTTTGAAAGTCTTTTTTATGTTATCGCCCCGGTTAATTGATTTTAGTTTAACCAACAGACCCCCGACGCTTGCGTCGGGGGTCCGATATAAATTAGCGACCGAAGGGAGCTAATTTATAATGACAAAGATCAATTGCCTGCTGGCGGTACTGCTGCTCTGCGGTTGCGGGAATCGTCCCTCTTCCCCGGATATCATCGCCTTCCAGGAGGTCCGTGTGACATCTGAAGAAGAGGCGAGGGAAATTGTCGCGGATATGCTGGGAGGAGACTGGCACTCAGCCCGGCAGGGGGACACGGTGACGGTCAGCAGGTACCCGATTGTCATGGTCCGTCCGATCGGCGGCAACCTGGGCGCTCTGATCGACCTCCCCGATGAAAAGTATGCCCGGGATATCTGGCAGCCCCGTCCCGCCGGAGATATTCTCCCTGGTGGTGGGCGCCCGGGCCGGGAATGATTCTCTCCCGCTCCCCGGGGGGACCCCGATCGTGATCATCGGGGACATGAACCTGGTCGGCGATTCCCGGCAGCTGGCGACCCTGCTCGGCGCCCCGGGCGCGGAGGGAGGAGGTGTCGCTGCCGGCCCGGGGCCGGACTGGGACGGCACCGCCCTGGCCGATCTTCTCCCCTATCACAGCGCCGCCCCGGAATCATACACCTGGATGAGCAGCGAGAGAAGCGGCTTCGGTCCCGGCCGTCTCGATCTGGTCATCTATACCGATTCGGTCCTGCAATCGGTTAAGTCGTATATCCTTTGCACGGAGACGATGGGGAAAGAGGACCTGGCAAAGGCCGGATTAAACCGGAGCGACAGCCCCTCGCTCAGCGATCACCGCCCGATCGTGGCCGATTTCGTGATCAAATAATAGCCGCACCCGGATACTGGAATAACAGACGATTGAATGTGATTGGATGTGGGGAGGATCATTCGAAGTTCGCCGTTGAACGTTGGATGTTCGACGTTTAACGCTCGTCTTTTTCCCCCGCTTCGGCCCCTTGAAATAACTACGAATTACACGAATTGCGCAAATTTGATCCCATCCCTGTATCCGGTTTACTTTCTAAGTGGGTAATGGGCCATCGACAGCAGACAGTAGACCGGGAAATTCCTTATTCGGGTTTTGACATTCTTTCGGATTTCGTCATTCGGATTTCGTCATTTAGCTCCTTCTCGTTCTCTCCGCTCGGCCACGATCTCCTCGGCCAGCGAGAAGGGAACCGCTTCGTAGTGCTCGAAGTGCATGGAAAAGTCGGCCCTCCCGCTGGTGATGGTGCGCAGCTCGGTCGAGTACCCGAACATCCGGGAAAGAGGGACCTGCCCGGTGATGACGGCGGTTTTCCACTTCGTCTCCATCCGGGTGATGTTCCCCCTTTTCGCGCAGAGGCTCCCCGAGACCGCCCCGAGATGCTCTTCCGGCGTGGTGATCTCGACGCTCATGATCGGCTCCAGCAGCTGGATGCCGGCCCTCCGGCAGGCGTCGCGAAAACCGGCGCGGGCGCAGGTGCGGAAGGCGTTCTCCGACGAATCGACCTCATGAGCGGAGCCGTCGAAGAGCACGAATTTGATGTCGACCATGGGAAAACCGGCATAGGGGCCCTTCGCCATCGCGTCGATGACGCCCCGTTCCACCGCGGGGATGTATTCCCGGGGGACTCTTCCGCCCCGGACCTCGCTCTCGAACTGGAAACCCGAGCCGGGGGCGCCTCGCTCCAGGCGGAACTTAATGTGAGCGTACTGTCCGTGGCCGCCGGTTTGCTTGACGTGCTTGTGCTCGTGTTCGACCGCTCCCAGAATGGTTTCCCGGTAGGCGACCTGGGGCATTCCCGATTCCACGTTGACGTCGAACTCGCGCCGGAGCCGGTCGATGATGATTTCCAGATGCAGCTCGCCCATCCCGGAGATGATCACCTCCCCGGTCTCTTCGTTGGTTCTGACCGTGAAAGTGGGGTCCTCGTCGGCGAGGCGCCCGAGCGCCCTCGCGAGCCGGTCGCGGTCGGCGTTGCTCTCGGGTCTGACCGCCACCCCGATCACGGGCGCCGGGAACTCGATCGATTCCAGCACGATCGGGAGATCATTGCTGCAGATGGTGTCGCCGGTCCGGGTGTCGGCCATGCCGACCACCGCGCCGACCCCCCCGGTCCGGATCTCGTCAACCGACAGCTGCTTGTTGGCGTGCATCTCGACGAGGCGTCCCACCCTCTGTCTTTTCCCCCGGGTGGAGTTAAAATATGTCTCCCCCGACCGGAGCACGCCGGAGTAGACCCGGACGTAGGTCAGCTTCCCCATGTGCTTGTCGGCCGCGATCTTGAAGGCGAGCGCCGCCAGCGGCGCGTCGTCCTTCGGGTGGCGGATGATCTCGCTGTTCGCCTCGTCGTGAGTGCCGATGACGGGGGGAAGGTCGAGGGGGGAGGGGAGGTAATCGACGATGGCGTCGAGCAGCCGGCGTATCCCCTTGTTCTTGCCGGCCGCTCCGCAGAGAACCGGGATGATGGATCCCCTGATGGTCGCGCCGCGCAGGGCGCGGACGATGTCCTCCTTGCCGGGGATCTCGCCGGTAATGAACTTCTCCATCAGGAGATCGTCCTGTTCGCTGATCCGCTCGACCAGTTCTTCCCTCGCCCGCCGGCATCTGCCCAGCATTCCGGCGGGGATGTCGCCTCCCCGGATTATGATGCCGTTTCCGGTTTCATCGTAGTAGAGGGCTGTCATGTCCACCAGGTCGGCAATCCCCCGGAAATCGGCCTCGGCCCCGATCGGGAGCACAATCGGAACGGCATTGGCTCCCAGTTCGTTCTTGATCTCGCTGACCACTCCTTCGAAATCCGCTCCCACCCGGTCCATCTTATTGATGAAAGCCAGCCGGGGGACCGAATACTTGTCGGCCTGGCGCCAGACGGTCTCGGACTGAGGCTGGACGCCGCCTACGGCGCAGAAAAGGGCTATCGTGCCGTCGAGAACCCGGAGCGACCGTTCCACCTCGGCCGTGAAGTCGACGTGGCCGGGGGTGTCGATGATGTTGATCCGGTTCCCCTTCCAGTAGGTGGTGGTGGCCGCGGCGGTGATGGTGATCCCCCGTTCCTGTTCCTGGACCATCCAGTCCATGGCCGCCTCCCCGTCGTCGACCTCGCCGATCCGGTGGCTCTTCCCGGTGAAGAAGAGGATCCGTTCGGTAACGGTTGTCTTCCCGGCGTCGATGTGCGCGGTGAGGCCGATGTTACGGATGTTGCTGATGGGCACGAAATCATTCATAGATTCAGAGTATTCCCATTGACCCGATTTATGAATAAATCGGGTTAAGTCAGTCAGATAGACAACAGGGAGTAATCGGAAAAACTTACCAGCATATAGATTGGACACCCGAAAGCAAGCATATAGTTCAGTGATGTCACCCGTGCTGACCCGATTCATTCATGAATCGGGTTAAGGGGGGGATGAGGTGATGCTTGACAAACAGTCCCTGCCCGATAGACTGTGCCTCCGGAAGATTAAGTGTCGTTTAACCCGATTTATGCCTGCCGCCAGGCATAAATCGGGTTACGGAGATGGAATATCTGAAGCCGATAGATAAATTATATTCTTTGGGGCACATGTTGGCTGAGGTTATAAGACTTTTTTATAATGTTGCCTCGATGGAATTATTTAAGTTTAACCAACAGACCCCGATTGAATCAATCGGGGTCCCCGATAAAGTAGCGCCAAAGGCGCTAATTTATAATGGAGAAAAGAACAGCATATTTCATGTCCGACGCCCATCTGGGGCTCCCGCTCCCTGAATTCGATGATCGGGAGGCCGCTCTCTTCTCTTTTCTGAAGGAGATCGCACCCCGGGCCGGTCATCTTTTTATCGTGGGGGATCTCTTCGACTTCTGGATCGAGTACCGGTGGGCCATCCGGCCGGATTACTTCCGGGTCCTGGCCGCTCTCAACACGCTGGTCACCGCGGGAACCGAGATTCATTACTGCGCGGGGAATCACGACTTCGCGGTCGGCCCCTTCATCAAAGATCATCTGGGGATACACGTCCATCCGGACGGGTGCCGGGTGGCGCTGCAGGGGAAGCGGCTTTTCGTCACCCACGGCGATGAACTGCGTCACAGTGATCGGTGCAACCTTTTCCTCCGGAAATTCCTGAGGAATCCCGTTCTCCAGTTCTCTTACCGGCTGCTTCACCCGAATATCGGCGTTCCTCTCGGGGAGTTCTTCTCGCGTCTGAGCCGGAAGCATTTTCTGGAGGAGCCTTCCGAAGAACAACTGGAGGAATACCGGCAGGCGGCCGAGGAGGCGCTTGCTGCCGGCTGTGATATTGTTGTCGCCGCCCACACTCACGTGCCGGAATTACGCCATCTGCCTTCCGGGATCTACTGCAATACCGGAAACTGGTTAAGCCGCTATTACTTCGCGATGCTGGAAGAGGGCGAGATCAGCCTCTGCCAGCACCTGCCCGGCCAACCCCCGAAGCTGGTTTCCCGCTGAAAGTACATAAAGATTCCAGCATGGATGTGAAAGCAGTGGCTGTCTCAACAAAGAGAGGTTCGCTGTGTCGATCAAGAAGTCAGGATTGACTGTGTCCCTGGTATTATTGATTATGCCCGCCGTCTCCTCTTCGGGGGGAGACGCTTTTCAATGGGGGAGAGTTCAGGAGGACCGTAAAACTTTCGAGCTTGATCTGACGGCCGGAAAGATGATCCGGATCGAAGGATCGGTGGAGGAGACGATCCGGCCCTATTACCAGCAGATCGGCCAGGACACGCCCGGTGAGAGTTACACGCTCAGCGAGCTGGGCCTGGACGGAAAAAAAGTCACCTTCGGCCTGCATTTTGAGAAGCAGTGGAAATACCTGACGCTTGGGTTCAGCGGCTTTTACTATCATCCGTCCGCCGATACCACCGCCCTCAAGGATTATTATATCGGCATCTCCGATGATATCGAGTACCAGGGGAAAAAGTATGAGTACATGATGATCCCCGAGGGGCGTCCCTTCACGGCCGACCTGAAATCGGTCTTCTGTGAAGTGAGCCTTCTGGTCACCCCGGTCACGATCATCCCGCTGCCGAATTTCGAGTTCGTCCCGTCCATCTATCTCGGCATCGCCGGCGTCTTCGGCCCCTACGATATCGATGCCGGTCCCCCGACGGGCACGGTCGTTTACGAAGAACCTCCCCGGGACTATGTCGTCGGCGGCCGGAGCGACGGCTGGACCGGCGCGGGGATCCCCGGGTTCGGGCTGGGGGGGGAACTTCGGATCGGCCCGCCCGACGGGCTCCGTCTGGTCGTGCAGGGGCGCTACTCCCTCTTCCGGTACGATGGAAGCACCGACTATATCCCCATCTCGATCCGGCACGAGAAAAACCTTAATCTGGATTACGATAATTTTGAAGGACGGGCTCAGATGGAGTTGCCATTCTCCGAGAAGCTGGATTTTGTCCTCGGGGTGTCCTACCTCTATGTCACTATCGATGCCGACGCCACCGCGACAGATAAATCTCCGGAGGAGATCGAAGAACTTCGGGAGAAGTATGACAAGAAGATAGAGTTCAAGATGACGGAACTGCAGGGGTATGTAGGCCTGAAATTTTAGTGTATCCCGTAGATCAATGAAGGCCAAGACGCAGGCAAGTAGAGTAAGGGAGTACTGGAGTAATGGAGTAATGGAAAATCCGCCGGACCGGCCACTTCAACACTCCATCACTCCAATACTCCATCTCTCCAGATGTCCGATATAAAAAATAGAAAAGCTGTCGGCAAAGTGGGGGCTCTATTCCCCAAGGCCCTCACCATCGCCGGGTCGGACTCCGGGGGCGGGGCCGGCATCCAGGCGGACCTGAAGACCTTTCAGTCCCTGGGGGTTTTCGGCGCCGCGGCGATCACCTCCGTCACCGCCCAGAACACCCGGGGCGTGTCGTCGGTTTTTTTGCTCCCCCCGGAGATGGTGGAAAAACAGATCGACGCTGTGATGACGGACATCGTCCCGTTCGCGGTCAAGACCGGGATGCTGGGCAACGCCGGAATTATCGCGGCGGTGGTCGAAAAACTGAAGGAGTACGCGATTGAGCTGCTGGTTGTCGACCCGGTGATGATCGCCACCTCGGGGGACCGTCTCCTCGAGGAAGCCGCGATCGGGGTGATGCGGGAACGCCTCCTGCCGTTGGCCCTGGTGGCAACCCCCAACCTCGACGAAGCCGGGGTGCTGGCCGGCTTCCCGGTCACCGGCCTCCGGACCATGGAAAAGGCTGCCCGGGTCATCCGGGACCGGGGACCCCGTTATGTGGTGATCACGGGGGGGCACCGGAGGGGTGACGCCGACGATCTTCTTTTTGACGGCAGGGAGATGACGCTCCTTAAATCCCCCCGTCTCACCAGTCACCCGCTTCACGGGACCGGCTGTACCTTCTCCGCGGCCGTGACCGCCGGTCTGGCCCGGGGGATGACCCCGTATCAAGCTGTGGTGGGCGCCAAGTCGTACATGAAGAAGGTGCTGAAAAAACCTTCCTCTCCCGGAAAAGGTTCATATGTGGTTAACTGGACGGCTTGGAAATAACCGGTGGATATTCGCCGGGCAAGGGATAAAATAGTAAGAATCTGCGTATATTTTATTGCCCGGCCATAAGACCGCGGTGCCGGGAAGCGTGATTCCGGGATAACTGGCTACTTCGGAATTTTCAGCCAGAGGCTTCAGCCAGAGGCTTCAGCCAGAGGCTGATCCGCCTCGGGAGGAGATCCGCCTCGGGAGGAGATCCGCCTCGGGAGGAGATCCGCCTCAGGCGGAGATGCGCCTCTGGCGCACAATAATCTGATTATGTCTTCGAAAAAATCAGAGTGGTTTACCTTAAGCCAACAGAAAAATCATATCCCGGAAGACAAATGTTGGCTGATGGTGGAAAGGCTTTTGTATATTATTGCCTCGGTGAAAATATCTTAGTTAGCCAACAGACCCCGATTGAATCAATCGGGGTCCATTATAAAGTAGCGAGCGCAGCGAGCTAATTTATATGAATATTTTACCGATCAAAATTTACGGCAACGCGGTGCTCCGGGAGAAGGCCGCGCCCGTCGCCGAGATCACGGATGAGCTGCTCGCGCTGATCGGCAGCATGCGCGACAGCCTTTACTACCACCAGGGGATCGGCCTGGCGGCCAACCAGGTCGGCGTGGCCAGACGCTTGTTCCTGGTGGATGAGGGGAAGGGACTCCGGGTTTTCATCAACCCGCGTATTCTTGAATCGAACGGTGAGGCGGTCTCCGAGGAAGGATGCCTGAGCCTGCCGGAGATATTCGTCGATGTGAACCGGTCCCCCTCCCTGCTCCTGGAATACCTCGATGAAAAGGGGGAGACCCGGCGCCTGGAAGCGGAGGGTTTGCTGGCCCGGGTTATCCAGCATGAATGTGACCACCTGGAAGGGGTTTTGATCTCCGACCGGGCCGGTTTTCTGGCAAGCCGGATGATCAAGGGAAAATTGAAGAGACTGCGGAAGAGAGTCAGGGAATCACTATGAGCACGCCGTACATTTCAATAATCATTCCGGCCTACAATGAGGAGCCCCGGCTGGTCTCTACGCTCCAGCGAATGTATGATTATCTCCGGAGACAACCATACGGATATGAGCTGATCGTGGTCAGCGATGGCAGCCGGGACGGAACCGTACGCGTGGCCCGGCAATGGGCGCCGGCCGACTGCCCTCTCGAGGTTATCGACCGCAGGGAGAACCGGGGCAAAGGCTATACCGTCCGGGAGGGAGCGGCCCGTGCGCAGGGGGAGTACATCCTCTTCTCCGACGCCGATCTCTCCACTCCGATCGAAGAGCTGGATAACTTTCTCCCACTATTTCAGGAGAGCTTCGAGATTGTGATCGGATCCCGGAGCTTGAAGGACTCCGAAATCGTGATCCACCAGCCGTTCTACCGGGAGTGGATGGGACGGATCTTCAACCGGATGGTCCGGGTCCTGGCGGTTCCGGGCATTATCGATACCCAGTGCGGATTCAAGTGTTTCTCCCGCAGGGCAGTCGAAGAGATCTTCCCCCGCTGCCTGGTCGAAGGCTTTGCCTTTGACGTCGAGATCCTCTTCCTGGCCCGCCAGCTGAGCTTATCGGTAAAGGAACTGCCGGTTCGATGGCTCAACGCGCCCGGCAGTTCGATCAGTCCGGTGAGAGATTCGCTCCGGATGTTTAAGGATATCTGCCGGATCCGGGTGGATGATTGGAAGGGTAAGTACGCGGTGGAGGGGCTAATGGATGAACGTCAAACATGGAATAATCATTCCGGCGCTGGGCCTGGTGGTCATAACCGTCCTCGTATACGGCAATAGTTTCTCCGGTGCGTTTCTGTTCGATGAAGGCCAGGCCATTCTCTCCAATCCCCGGATCCGGACGCTTGTCCCGCCCGCCGGATTGTTTACGGTCCTCCCTCCCGGCCCGGTCATAACCATCACCCTGGCGGTCAACTACGCCCTGGGCGGATTCAACCCCCGGGGATACCGCGCGGTCAATCTCCTTATCCATCTGGGGGCCGGGCTGGCTCTTTTCGGGATAGTCCGGAGGACCCTGCTCTTTCTTGGGTACCGGGGGGCCTCTTCTTCATTGGCCTTCGCGACGGCGGTGGTCTGGCTGGTCCACCCCCTCCAGACCGAGAGCGTCACCTACATTATTCAACGGTATGAGTCTCTGATGGGGCTCTTCTGTCTCCTGACTCTATACCGGGTTATCCGCTCCGCTTCCGCGTCTGTTCCCCGGCGGTGAACGGCGGGGGCGGTTCTCTTCTGCGCCCTGGGGATGGCGACCAAGGAGACGAATAGGCCCGATCTTGAACATTGTTCCCACCTCAGAAGAAGCGAAGCGGTATTTGAAAGGAATCATTTTTTTATCGATGAGTTACGTAAAAAGAATGAACTATGAGAAAGAAGAAACCTCAGCAACCCAAGCCGATTGAGTTATTCCCAAGTGTAAGATTTTCTCTTATCATCATTTGCTTGATAATAGCGACGGCTTATCTAAATAGCTTTGTTGGTACATACATCTTTGATGATGGATTCCGAATACTTGAGAATGAAAGGATCAGGAGCTTTGAATGGCCCTGGGCCTTTTTAGTGGGAACCAGCAGACCCGTTCTTTATTTTACCCTGGCCATTAATTATTCTATAGGTGGATACAAAACTTTCAGTTTTCATTTATTCAATCTGTCCATCCACCTATTATCTGCCATTCTTTTGTTTTTAATCGTCCGCCACACGCTGCACTTTGATCAGATCAAGGAAAGGTTTAAAACTAATATTAATTTATTATCTGGATTGATAGTACTTTTCTGGTCGATCCATCCGTTGCAAACTTCAAGTGTGACCTATATAATACAACGGGCTGAATCGATGATGGGCATGTTTTATCTTTTAACCTTTTATTGTGCACTCCAGTATCTTACAACACAAAAATTACGATGGATGACTTTTGCCTGGGGGTCCTGCCTTCTTGGCTCTTTAACGAAGCAAATTATTATTACAGCACCAATTGTAATATTGCTTTATGAGCGCGCTTTTATAACCGGTTCTTTTAAAGAAGCATTAAGACGTAATTATAAGTTGTACTTAGGCTTAATTATGACGTGGGGGGTTATGTTATTTTTATATAAAAGTAATCTCCAACTTCCCCCAACTTCCGGTTTTGGTTATAAAAACATTACACCGTTGCAATATGCTCTCTCCCAAACTTCAATTGTCCTTCATTATTTGAGACTTGCACTATGGCCGCAGCCTTTGATACTCGATTACAACTGGTTTCCTGTCCATTCAGTTAACGAAGTACTACCGGCATTATTAACAATCATTGGATTAGTTGTTGTCTCTGTTTGGGCTTATGTGCGTTATGCCCCAGCTGGATTTATTGCGGTTAGTTTTTTTGTCATATTGCTTCCTTCCTCAAGTTTCTTCCCCATAAAGGATTTAGCTTTTGAATACAGAATGTATCTACCACTGGCAGCAATTATGGCGTTAGCGGTGACGGGGGGCTATGAACTGATTTTTCGTCTGGTTCCAAACTGCGCTGCCCTGAGGAAGTTTATCGGGATGGCGCTTGTGATCATCCTCGTTCTTCTCCTCGGAGTGCTTACCTTCTGCAGGAACCGAGATTATTATACATTGGTTTTGATGTGGAGTGATGTAGTTAAGAAACGACCGGGAAACGCTCGGGGACATTATAATCTGGGCAATGCCCTGAAAAAGACGGGGAGGGTGGAGGAGGCGAATGAACATTACCGAAGGGCGATCTTCCTCCACCCCGGCTACGCGGAGGCGTATTATAACCTGGCGCTAAATCTCGGGGATGAGGGCCGGATCGAGGAGTCCGTCTCTTATTACCGCCAGGCCCTGAAGCTGAAGCCGGATTCGGCCCAGACCCACACCAACCTGGGGCGCCTGCTGATCGAGAGAGAGGAGGAGAAAGCACTCGCCCATTTCCGGGAGGCGGTCCGGCTCGACCCGGCGTTGGTATCCGCCCAGCTCAATCTGGCCAATCTCACGGCCCGACGTGGGGACCGCACGGCGGCGATTGCGCGGTACAACCTGGTTCTGGGGATGGATCCGGATTCCGACGAGGCCCATTACAACCTGGGTGTCACACTGGAGCTGGGCGGCGACCGGCAGTCCGCCGAAGACCACTACCGGGAGGCGATCCGGCTCGATCCCCGGAAAGCGGAGGCTCGCTACAACCTGGCTCTCCTCCTGGAAGGGCGGGGAAAACAAGGTGAGGCCATGGAGCACCTGCGGCAGGTTCTTCGGATAGACCCCGGTTTCTCCGGCGCCCGGGCGGCGCTGGAGAGGATGGGAAAACAGGTAATCGGTAATCAGTAATCAGTATTTGATCCGGGCCGACACTGATTACCGATCACTGATTACTGATAACAGATCACAGTGCCGGGGATGAACGATGAAAAGGTCTTACCGACAGCTTCTGGCTCTGGTCGGCATCATCCTGCTGGGCGGGCTCCTGCGGCTGATCTACCTCCGGGAGATGATGGCCGGCCCCGAGTTCTTCCACCCGGCAGTTGACGCCGCCTACCATGACTGCTGGGCCCGGGGTCTGGCCGGAGGGGATTGGACCCTCCCCGCCGGGTACCGCGACCCCGGGATCCGGACCCGTCCGTTCTTCCGTCCTCCCGGCTACCCCTACCTGCTGGCCGCGCTCTACCTGCTGCCGGGCGACAACTCCCTGGTTCCCCGGCTGGCGCAGATGGCCCTCGGCCTGCTCGGCATCCCGGTCGCGTTCATCTTCGCCCGGCGGTGGTACGGGGCCCGGGCGGCGCTGATCTTCGCCGGCCTGACGGCCGTCTACTGGGGGTTTATTTATTTCGAGGGGGAATTGCTGGATGCGAGCGTTGGGGTCTTCCTGACCCTGCTGCTGCTGACCCTTTCCTCCTCCTGGGTGGAACGGGTCGGCCCCGGCCCGGGATTTCTGACCGGCCTCACCCTCGGCGTCTTCGCTCTTTTTCGCCCCAACGTGTTGCTCTTTGGTCCGGTGCTGCTGGTCTGGGCTTTCCGTCTCCGGTGCCGGACGCCGCCGGCCGGGAGGCTGTCCCTTCACCTGGCCGGCTTCTTCCTGGGGGTCCTTCTGGCCGTGGCCCCGGTCACGCTGAGAAATTACCTCGTCGGGGGCGATGTCGTCCTGATTTCCGCTCAGGGGGGGATGAGCCTCCTGATCGGAAACAACGAGGAGGCTTCCGGGACCAACCATCACCTGCCCGGCTACGGGGTGATCGACTCCCCCTTCGACTACCCGGCGGCCGTCAGGAGTCTCGAGAAGGAACTGGGCCTGGATGCGGGTGAGCTGCCTTACTCGGCCGCCTCCCGCCTCTATACCCGCCGTGCCCTCTCGTATATTTTCAGCCACCCCGGGCGGTTCTTCACCCTCACTGTCCGGAAAGTTCTTCTCTTCTGGGGGCCCGCGGAAGTCACCAATAACCGGGAAATTTCCGAGGTCCGGGCGCGCTCCCCGGTCCTGCGGGCGATCCCGTTCGGATTCTCCTTCTGTTTCGCTTCCGCCCTGGCCGGCGCTCTGCTCTTCTTCTCCGGAACCGGGGGGAGGGGAACCGATATCCAGTCCCGCCGGGTCTCCCTGCTGACCGCGCTCTTCATCGGGACTTATTTCCTCTCGGTGCTGCCGGTTGCCGCCGCCGCGCGGTACCGGCTGCCGGTTATCCCCGGCCTTCTTCTCTTCGCCTCCCTGGGCGCCGGCGCTCTCCTGGACCTCCGGCGCCTCCGTCGGTACGGCAGGGTTGTGCTCTGGACGCTGATCTGGGGGGCGCTGCTTTTCCTGGTCTCCCGGAACCTGTCCGGCTATCAGTACTCGCCGGCGAAATGGCACTATGATCGGGCGGTGGCGTTCGAGGGCGCCGGCCGGCCGGAGGCGGCGGAAGCGGAGTATCGCCGCGCCCTGGAGGTCAAACCGGACGACTACCGATCGCGCATGAATCTGGGCGCTATTCTCCTCAGGCAGGATGATGCGGCGGATGCGGTTGCAGAATTCCGGCGCGCCGTCGCCCTCCGCCCCGACCGGGCGGAAGCGCACAACAACCTGGGATCCGCCCTTTCCCGGGCGGGGAGACTGGCGGAAGCGGCGGCAGTCCTCGAAAAGGCGATCATGATTGATCCGGAGTGCGTGCGGGCGTACAGTAACCTGGGAACGGTTCTCCAGGCCCGGGGAGACGGAGAGGCCGCGGTGAACGCCTTCCGCCGGGCGCTGCCGCTCCAGCCGGAAACCGGAGAGTTCTATTACAACTTCGGCCTGGTGCTGGCGAAGCAGGGGAGGATCGAGGAGGCGATCGAGCAGTACCGGACCGCCGTCCGGATCGATCCGGGATCGTCCGATACCCAGAACAACCTGGGGATCGCTCTGGCAGCCCGGGGAGATACGGAAGCGGCCGTTGCTCATTTGCGGGAAGCAGTCCGGCTCAACCCCGGTCTGGAGGTGGCCCACGTCAACCTGGCCAACATCCTGGCGTCCCGGCAGAGGTACCCGGAGGCCGTCGCTCATTACCAGCGGGCCCTCCAGATCAACCCGGACAGCGCGGATGCCCGGTATAACCTGGGGTATACGCTCGAACTGTCGGGGGCGAAAGAAGACGCCGTCCGGCAGTACCGGGATGCTCTCCGGGCGGATCGGGAGCATGTGCAGGCCCACTACCGGCTCGCCCGTCTTCTCCTCGAAAATAACCGGGTTCTCGAAGCGGAAGAACATCTGAGGGCGGCGCTTTCTGTTGATCCCGCTTTCGCGCCCGCCCGGGAACTTCTACCGTCGGGGACGGTGTTGCAGTGATACCGAACCTGTTCGGCCAAACGGCCGGTGTGGCTCCCCGGCAATGAGGGCGGTTGAAAAAGGAAATGAGTTTGCCGGTGACGAACGGCTGAAACCCGTATGCGGATAAAGCGACAAGGCACCGCCGTCCCCCTGATTGCGATTCTCCTGGCGGGGCTGGTGCTCCGTCTCATCTATCTGGGAGAGATCCGGGATACCCCGGACTTCTCCCACCCCGGCCTCGACGCCGCCTACCACATCTACTGGGCCCGGGGGATGGCGTCCGGCGACTGGACGGACTTCGAGGGGCGCGAGGACCCCCAGATCTACCGCTATCCGTACTACCGCCCGCCGGGCTATGCCTATTTCCTGACCCTGGTTTACCTGGTGTGCGGGATGAGCCCTCTCTGGCCCCGGCTGGTTCAGTTCGCTCTGGGGCTGGGAAGCGCCCTCCTCGCGTTCACCCTGGCCCGGCGGTTCTTCGGCGCCGTTGGCGGCCTCCTCTCGGCGCTGGCGGTCGCGACCTACTGGATATTCATCTACTACGAGGGCGAGCTGGTCGATGTGGCCTGGGCGGTCTTTTTAAGCCTTCTCTTCGCCGGCCGGCTGGCGAGAGCCGCCCGATTTTCCGGCTTTTTGATCGCCGGGCTGGCCCTGGGCGTTTTAATCATCTTCCGTCCCAACGCCGCTCTGCTCTACCCGTTTGTTCTGGCCTGGGTGATCATCCGGGGCCGCCGCCGGGGGGAAAAGAGCAGGGTCATCGCCGCCGGGGGCGGTCTTCTGGCGGGGGTGCTCCTCGCCGTCCTTCCCGTCACGATCAGGAATTACGCCGTATCGGGTGAACTGGTCCCCATCTCCACCGTCGCCGGGATCAGCCTGGGGGTCGCCAACAATGAACTCACGGACGGGACCACTCATTTTATCCCCGGGCTCGGCAACATCGGCACCCCCTACGACTGGCCCCGGATTGTTCGCCGTCTGGAGAACATCCTCGGGCGGCGGTTAAGCCACGCCGGAGCGTCCTCCTACCTTAGCCGTCAGGCCTTTTGCTTTGCCCTCCGTTCGCCGGGAGATTTTTTCCTTCTCCTGGGACGGAAAGCACTGCTTTTCTGGGGACCGGCGGAGATCCGCAATCTGAAAGAGGTGCATTACGCCCGGCTTCACTCCCCCCTTCTGCGGAAGCTGCCGGGGAACTTCTCCCTGGCGGCGGCGCTGGCGGTTCTGGGCGCGGTCCTCATCTTCCTGCCCCGGCGCGTGTTCGGTCCGGGCGTCGTCGCGGGGACCTCCGGGGAAAAAGGAGCCGGGGGCAGACGCGGCCCCTGTGACCGGGAGCGCGAGGGGGGAGGGCTGATGGTCATCTGGATCGTTGCCTATTTTTTCTCGATGCTTCCCTTCGCGGCCGCCGCCCGCTACCGGGTCCCGGTCATCCCGTTCCTGCTCATCCTCTCATCCTGCGCCGTGAGGCAGATCGGTCTCTTCGCCGGGAGGCGAAAATGGGTGTCGGCCCTGGCGGCGTCGGCGTCGGGGGCGGCCCTCTACCTCCTCTTCTCCGTCAATTTTTCCGGCTTCCAGCCCGCCCCCGAGAAGTGGCACTATGACCGGGGGCTGGCCCGGCTGGAGGCCGGGCGATGGGAAGAGGCGGTCTGGGAGTTCGACCGCGCGCTTGAGCATCAGCCCGGCTACGCCGCCGCCTATACCAACCGGGGGGTCGCCCTCCAGAAAGGAGGAAAACCGGGAGCGGCGATCGCCTCCTACCGCCGGTCGCTGCAGCTTGACCCGGATTCGCCCCGGGCGCTGAAGAACCTGGCCGACGCCCTCCTGGAAACGGGAGAGACAGAGGAGGCGCTGGCTCTTTACCGGCAGGCGGTCAGTTCCTTTCCGGAATACACCGGGATATCCTGCGACCTGGCCCAGGCTCTCTCCCGGGCCGGGCGGGAAGATGAAGCGGCCGAACTCTACCGGGCAATCCTCCGGGAACAGCCGGACAACGCCCGGGCCCATTTGGAGCTGGGGAACCTTCTCCTGGAGCGGGATCTTCTCCCCGCTGCCCGGGAACAGTACCAGATGGCGCTCCGGGTCAATCCTCACTCGGCAGTGGCCCGGTATAACCTGGCCAACGTGCTCATCCGGGAGGGGCGGATCGAGGAAGGGATCGCGAGCTACCGGGAGGTGCTCCGCCGAGACCCCGGCCACCGGGACGCTCACAACAATCTCGGGATCCAGCTGGCCGCTCGGGGCCGGCTTGCCCCCGCGCTTGCTCACTTCGAGGAGGCAATCCAAATCGACCCCCGCGACCCGGCCGGTTACTACAACCGGGGGATCGCCCTGATCAAGATTGGGCGGGGCCGGGAAGCAATCTTTGACCTTGAGAAAACGCTGGAATTAAGCCCGGGGTATGAACCGGCCCTCCGGGCGCTGGGCGTGGCGCGGAAGGGTGGGCAACCGGTAATCGGTGAACGGTAAGCGGTGAACGGTAAGCGGTGAACGGTAAGCGGGGAACGCTCCCACAAGTCCCCGGCCACGATAAGAGGTATCGAAATGGAAGAGAACCAGAAATGTTAGCTCCGCTCAGATAATCAGATATCGATAAAATAGATGATCTTTATATTTAATAAGTATAAAATAGTATACTCAGCCGCCCTGGTCATTGTTGCCGGTTGTATTGTCTACGCCAACAGTTTTTCAGGGGCGTTCATATTCGATGATGAAGCCGTTATTCTGGCCAATCCTCATATCAAACAGCTCTGGCCGCCCCGGGAGGCATGTGCCGCCCCCCCCGACAGCCCGGTCCGGGACCGCCCGATCGTCAGCCTGACGCTCTCCATCAATTATGTCCTGACCGGGTCGGCGCCTTTCGGGTACCACGCAGCAAACCTGTTGATTCACCTGGCGGCGGCTCTTTTCCTCTTCGGGATTATCAGGAGGACTTTCCTCAGTCCCCGTCTCCCCTCTCGCTGCCGGTCTGCCGCGACCGGCCTCGCCCTTGCCTCCGCCCTGATCTGGACGGTCCATCCCCTCCAGACGCAGAGCGTCACCTATCTCACCCAGCGCTGCGAATCGCTAATGGGGCTTTTTTACCTGGGGACGATCTATGGACTGATCCGGGGGGCGGCTTCCTCCCGCTCGCGGTTCTGGTACGGTTTCTCTGTCCTGCTGTGCGCCCTCGGGATGGGGACCAAGGCGGTGATGGTGACCGCTCCCCTGGTCGCCCTGGTCTATGACCGGGTCTTCATTGCCTCCAGCTGGAACGAAATCAGGAGGAATCGGTGGAGCCTTTATCTTGCGCTCTTTCTGACCTGGACGATCCAGGCGGCGCTGGTGGCGGCCACCTCCTATCGGGATATCAGGACCCATCAACCAATGGTCTACGCGCTCAGCCAGTTTAAAGTGATCGCGTACTATCTCCGTCTTGCCGTCTTTCCCCGCCCGCTCTGCCTTGATTATCACTGGCCGCCCGCCCGGACGGCGGCGGAAATCATTCCGGCGGCGCTTGCCATCGCCGCCCTTCTCGCTTTAACGGTCCGGGGACTGCAAAAGGCTCCTCCGCTCGGCTTCGCGGGACTCTGGTTTTTTCTGATCCTGGCCCCCACCTCGAGCGTTTTGCCTCTGGAGGACATCGCCTTCGAGCACCGGATGTATCTTCCCCTGGCGGCGCCGGTCGTCCTTGGCGTGCTCGGAGGGTGGGAACTGGCGCGGCGGCTTTTTCCGGGATCGCCGGCCCGGCGGAGAAGATGGGGGATCGGCCTGACCCTGCTGGCTGTTGCCGGACTGGGCACCCTGACCGTACTCCGCAACCGCGACTACCGTTCGGCGGCCGCGATGTGGGAAGACGTGATCGCCCGCCGGCCGGCCAACCCCCGGGCCTATAACAGCCTCGGGAATATAGTCCTGAAAGACGGGGACACGGACCGGGCGTTTCAGCTCTATCGCCGGGCCGCCGCCGTCGATCCCGGCTACCAGGCGGCCCACTACAACCTGGCCAACCTGCTGGCCGCTCAGGGGGATCTTGACGGCGCGGTCGCGCATTACCTTAAGACCCTGGAGATCAACCCGAAAGCGGTGGAAGCTCACAACAACCTGGGAGTAGTGTTATACGGCCGGGGAGAAGCGGATCAGGCGCGCGCCCATTTCCTGGAAGCAATGAAGATCGATCCCGAGGACGCGGCCGCTTACTATAACCTGGGGCTGGTCTTCCTCAGGGAGGGACTCCCCCGGGAAGCCGTCCGCTACCTGGACCGGGCCTCGGCGTTGCGGCCCGACCACCTCCCCGCCCGCCGGGCGCTGGCGGCGGCCCGGGAGAGACTGAGTAATCCGTGAATCCCCTTCAACTGAACGCCCCCAGAAACCTGTCCCACTCCGGGAATGAGGCGAGGTTTGGTTTGAAAATCCCGGATGATTCATGAAAATTTTTAATTTCCATGAATAATCCGGGGTAATGCAAAATAAATTGTGGTCGGGGTAGTATCTCTACCGACTGCGTGGATCAATCGGGTGCATGATACCTCTGCCGGAAAGCTTCATAGAGCATGATCGCGGCCGCCGCGGAGACATTTAAAGAATCCGCCGCGCCCGTCATCGGGATTCGCACTATTTCGTCGGAACTGTTCAAAAAATCCGTCGTGAGCCCGTATTGCTCGGCCCCGAAGGCGATGGCGATTTTTCCGGATAAATCGGCTTCAAAATAATATTTTCCTCCCTTCGGGCTGGTGGCGACGGTCTTGACTCTGTTTTCTTTTAAAAAGGACAGGCACTCATCTCCGGTCATTTTGACGACAACATTGGAAAACAATGTCCCCACCGACGCCCGGACGACGTTGGGATTGTATATGTCCACCACCGGGTCGCAGACAATCACCGCGTCGGCATCCACTCCGTCGGCGGTCCGCAGGATCGTGCCCAGGTTGCCCGGCTTTTCAATCCGCTCCACCACGACAAAAAACGGGGCGGGATTATTTTGCAGGATCTCGACTAAATGCTCCCGGAAAAAATGTTTTTGACGCGCGATCGCGAAAAGACCGTCGGGCCGATCGCGATACGACAGTTTCTCGAAGACCGTTTTCGCGCAATCCAGGATCAAGGCTCCCCCGGCCTTGATTTTCTGAATCAGAGCGTCTTCGTTGTCTTTTAAAAAATGTTCCCGGCAGAAAAAAAGAGTCTGAAAGGCGACGCCGTTTTCGGAAGCCCGTAAAAGCTCCCGGTATCCTTCAATAATGAAAAGATCCGTCTCGTCCCGAACGGATTTTTTAAAAAGCTGCAAAGCTTCCTTGATTCTGGCATTGTGCCGGCTTTCTATCCTCATCATGGCCGATTCCAAATCGCGTAGGTTCCCAGTGTGATCGGGAATGATTTCTCAGAGTCAATTTTTAAATCCCCGGACTCCACCGTTCCTTTCCCGATCGGAGCGAGAGCCTGACGCAAGAGATTTTCCAGGACCAGGCCGGTAAACCCCGGAGTGTGGGCGGAAAGACAGACCAATACTGGTTCGTCCGATAAAAGTCCGGCACAGGTCTGCAGGAGAGGGTAAAGATCGTCTTCGATTTTAAAGACCTGTTGTTTGCTTCCCCTGCCAAAAGAAGGAGGGTCGAGAATCACCGCGTCGTATTTCACCCCTCTTTTGATCTCTCTGGTCGCGAATTTCTTCACATCGTCCACGATCCATCGGATGGGAAAGTGTCCCATCTTATTCAGGACGGTATTTTCCTTCGCCCAGGAGACGGAGGGCCGGGAAGCGTCGACATGGCATATTCTCGTGTTTTCCCGGGCTAAGGCCAGAGTGACGCCTCCGGTGTAAGCGAAAAGGTTTAAAATATTCATATTTTTCCGGTTGCTCCGCTTGAACATTTCCCGCAGCCGCGCCCAGATCAGCCTCTGCTCCGGGAAAATGCCCAGGTGTCCAAAGCCGGTTAAGGAGGTTTTAAAGATAATGCCGTCAATCTCGGTCTGCCAGGAGTCGGGCAATTTTCTCCCGTTTCGGAAAGAGGTTTTATCCCCCCGGGAAAAAACCGCGTCGGCTTTTTCCCATTCATCCCCGGACAAAACCGGTTTCCAGATCGCCGGGACGAACGGTCTGACCAGCGTATAGCCGCCGAACTTTTCCAGCTTCCGGCCGTTCCCCGAATCTATCAGCGCGTAGTTCAAATTGTCCACACTCTGCTTACAAAAATTGTTCTTTTAAGAGTAGTTTTAACCTGGATTATTCATGAATAATCCGGGTTAATATCTCTCTCCCCTCAGGAAAGACACAACCCCCCAGAGGACGCCGCATCCGTAAGCCAGAAGATCGAGGAAGATGAGGCCGCTACCGGCAACGAAGAAGAACGGCCGGGTGGCCCGGGCCAGGCCGGTTAAAAAGTCGGAGTTGAGAACGACGATCGCCAGCCAGCATGCTCCAGCCGGCAGAAGCCAGCGCGGGTTCCCGAAAACGATCAAGAGGATCAAGAACAGGACGGTCAAAAAGGAGAGGGCGATCCTGGCCAGGAAGGCGGGATTGGCGGTCACGTAGGAGGATTTTTCTTTCCGGCTCAGCCGGTCCCGGAGCGCGATCCGGGCCAGGCCGGCCGCTCTCCGGAATCCGGTTTTCAGTAATCCCGGCGGCGTGTAACGGCGGATGTGATCGACCTGGAGGCTTTTGTCGATCAGTATCCGGAATCCCCGGCCGGTCAGCCGCACCCCGAAATCCATGTCCTCGATGGTCGCGGAGCGGTAGGCGGTGTCGAAACCGCCGCATTGTGCGAAGGCCTTTTTCCTGATCGCGGCGATGCTGGTGTAAAAGACCGTCACCCGGCGGGGAAGTTTCAGGTAGGTGTAATGCATGTAAAAGTTCTTATACTGGCTGCATAAGTTCTTAAACCGGGTAACGGGGCGCAGCAAGCCGATCACCCCGCTGGTCTCCGGGTCATCGAAGTGTTTTTCCAGAATATGGAATGTCTCCGGGGGGATGACCACGTCACTGTCGATGAAGAGTAAAATCTCGCCCCGGGCTTGCTCCGCGCCGCTGTTCCGTGTCGCCGCCGCCCCCTGGCAGGATTCGTGCTTGATCAGCCGCACCGGGTATCCTGCGGTGATGGCGGAAGAGTCGTCGGTCGAGGCATCATCGGCTACGATTACTTCCAGCGAGGAATACCGGGCGGCGAAGACCGCGGCCAGCACCTCCCCGAGCGTACCCGCCCCGTTGTGATTGGGGATAATGACGGAGAAATCCAATGTGTTGTTTGGGGATTTCAATGTAATCTTTAATGTAGGGGCGATCCTTGTGATCGCCCGAATGCCACCGATGGGCGAATACAAGATTCGCCCGTACATAGCTGAGTAAGGTACAACAATTAACCAGATGTTGGAATCGCAGTAATATAATTTTTGCGCAGCAAAAATTATGTTCAGAAGTCGTTGCGGTGGTAGAGGGGGTGGGTGCCGTGCCGCCGGCTGCTGATGATATCCTCGGCGGCGTCCATGCCGGCGACCCCGGCGCCGATACAGGACAGGCTTTTTCAGGTGCGTCCCGAAAGCTTTTGGGACGGCTACCAGCAAGATGCGTTTTTCATTCTTTTTGCGGGTTATCGGACAGTCTCTTCCCCCCCCCAAGTTGCGAACGAAGTGAGCTAACCCGACTTTCGCATTTTAGATAAAAAAACCTTCAAAATTCAAGGATAATTTTATGTAACTTGTTGCAGATACTCAAAAAATTCCCGGAAAAAGCGCTCCCACTATCGGGATGAGTTTGTGAATGGGGCAGGTTTTAAGGTGATAGAAGACCGTGACAAAAAAAGCCGGGTCGAGGTGAAACTGATCAGAAATTCGAAGCGAAAAGAATCCGAGCATGGAGATGTACCTGAAAACAATGAGAGCGAAGACTGGTTGGTTTTATGTAAAAGTGAGGGACGGCATCAGAAAGAGCAGGCGATCCGATCGAGGGCGGAAGAGCGTTTTTTAACTGATCTTGAAAAACTGGCTCTGCGGGTAAAAGAGGGCCGGCTTAAAGATCCGGTGAAGATCCAGCGGGCAATCGGGGTCCATTATTAAAGTAGCGCCGAAGGCGCTAATTTATAACATTGACAACGTGCCGTTTTGGTAATACATTACATTAAGTACGGCGACGGACGGCCGTATCGGGATCTTCCGCGCCGCGGCCGGCCTCTGGGCGATCCGGGGTCACACCCGGAGCTACTGGGGCGGGGTGGATTACGTCCCGTTGCGGTAATCGGTAATGGTATTTCGAATGGTTGCCGCCGGCCGTGCCTTCGGCGGGTAAACTTTATTCTGCGCGTCATGAAGAGGCGCTGAAGAAACTCCTCCCGAACCACGGGTTCCTCTTCCGTTCAGGTGTCCCGTCATAAAGTTCCAGTGTTTCCACTCCTTCCAAAAGCTGACCGCCGTGGGATGTGTGGGCAAGGTGGGCGGTCAGCTCTTTGGCCGCCTCAAGCCATGGAGCGGGTATCAGTGGTGAAAAATTAATTATTTCAAGTTACTGCCTGGCAGGAGATTAGGCTGTCGGAGCCGGACCGAAGGCTTTATCGGATTCTATGGGTTGCTGTTTATCAACATGAGAATTCGGGGTTCCAACCCGGAATTCTGGTTTACTTCTAAAAAGCCAACAGCATAATTATTTTCTGAATACAGCTCTCGATATCGAGAATTTGAGCGGGAGCCGTCATCTTCAGGTCAGGCATCTAATAAATCCAATAGTGTCTTATGAAAAACCGGAAGCCGAAATCAGCCGGATGGAGCAAAGGTGCCGGACCCGATCTATCCATCCGATTCCGGGCGGAGATCTGGATCCTGTCCGGGATCATCCTACTCGGCCTTCTTCTTCGGGCTCTGTACCTGGCCGAGATCGTCGACAATCCGGATTTTGAATTTCCCCTGATCGACCCGGGCTACCACGACTACTGGGCCCGCGGTCTGGTAACCGGTGACTGGATCGTGCCGCCCGGGAGAGAAGACCCCCAGGTTTTCCGGTATCCTTTTTATCGCCCCCCGGGGTATCCCTATTTCCTTTCCATCCTCTACCGGATCAAGATGGACTATCTATTCCCACGGATAGCTAACATGATTATCGGGCTGGGAAGCGCCCTGATGGCATTTATCCTCGGCCGGCGGTGGTGGGGGAGGGGTACGGGCCTCATATTCGCGGCCCTGACGGCTGTTTACTGGATATTCATCTATTTCGAAGGGGAACTGGTGGGGGAGTCGGCAACTGTCTTCCTCGGCCTCGGGTTGATTCTGGTCCTCTCCCGTCTGGCGGATAGGGCCACCTTTCTCCGCTGTTTTTCCGGAGGGTTGGTCCTGGGTCTTTATGCGCTTTTCCGGCCTAATGTGCTCATCTTCCTCCCCTTCTCGGCGGTCTGGCTGCTCTGGGTGCTCCGGAGAAGAAGGCAGACGGCCCGCTGGCTGAAAACGGTCCCGGGCCTGGTCCTGGGAACGGTTATCATGCTCATCCCCTCCACGGTCCGCAACCTGACGGTCTCCGGCGAGTTCGTTCCCATTGCCACCAACCTGGGGGTCAGCCTGGCGGTGGCCAACAACGAGTTCACCGACGGGACTATCCACATTATCCCCGGGATCGATGATATGGGGACGCCTTTCGACTGGCCCCGGATTGTCCGCCGCCTGGAGAGGATCTCCGGCCGGGAGCTGACCCACCGGGAAGCTTCCTCCTACCTGGTCGATCAGGCGCTCGATTTCATCCGGGAAAATCCTCTCGACTTCCTGGCGCTCCTCGGGAAGAAGGCTCTCTTCTTCTGGGGGCCGCGGGAGATCCGCAACCTGAGGGAAATCCATTTCGCCCGGATGTACTCGCCGGTCCTGAATAGGATCCCTTTTAACTTTCCCCTGGTGGAGACCATCGCCCTGGTCGGTTTTCTTCTGCTTTTTCTGGAGAACCGGAAGGTCCGGCCCCGGGCCGGGGAGCGGGGGAGTCCGGAGGGGAAGCGCTGGGAATCAACCGTCCTGCTTCTCTTCTTTATCGGGAGCTATTTCATCTCCATGCTCCCATTTGCCGCCGCCGCCCGCTACCGGGTCCCGATCATACCCTTTCTCCTCTGTCTCGGGTCTTCCGGGCTCAATATGGTGGGGGGCGCCTGGCGGCGGCGGGAGTGGAAGCAAGCGATCCTCTGGACCGGGGGAGGGGCCGTCTTCTTTGCCCTATTTTCGATTAATCTTTCCGGTTACGAGCCCAGCCTGGACAGGTGGCACTATGACCTGGCTCTCGCCTATACCGACCGGCAGGACTGGGAGAGCGCCATCCGGGAGTACCGGGAGGTCATCCGCCTCCAGCCCACGGCCATCCGGGCCTATAATAACCTGGGCAATATATATACCCAGCGCGAAGATTATACGAGAGCCGTAGACTGCTATGAGCAGATAATCCGTTTGAGACCGGATCTGGCCCAGCCCTACAACAATCTCGGGAGTGTCCTCTTCCGGATGGAGAAACTGGACGCGGCGCTTGGGTTTTTTCAGGCGGCGCTCCGGCTCAGACCCGATATGGCGGAGACCCATAATAATATGGGGAATGTCTATTTCAGGAAGGGGGATTATGAGGCAGCGGTCAAAAGTTACCGGGAGGCGCTCAAATATAAACCCTTCCATGCCTCAATCCACTTCAACCTCGGAAAGGCCCGGGTCAAGCAGGGCCGGCTGGAGGAAGCCGTCACTCATTATTCCGAAGCGTTGCGGATAAACCCGGACCATCAGGAAGCACGGGAGAATCTCAACCGTCTCCTCCGGATCAGAAACAGGGCGGGGGACGCGGAAACCAGATAAACCTGCCTGCTCATGGCAATCATCCACAAGCGTCTTCAGATCGAGCTTCCGCTCTACACAATTCTACAGATTTTAAGCGTGTCTCTTTTCGAGAAGTCCCCTCTGTTAGAGGTGCTTACGGATTTCGATCACACCTCCAAAGATAGTAACTTTCATAACCAGCTGATGTTGTTTGACTAATGTTGGGACACTACTGCAAAAAATTGAAGAAAATTTTTGACAGGATAAGTCGGAAATCCTACTATAATTCATAAATCAGTGCTGTCCAAAATATAATGAATATTGCTGTTTTGGACGGATTTTAGGAAAAATATAAAAAATGAATAAAAATGACTTGACAGAGGATTTTTCCGAGTTTATATTGTTATAATACTACTATAATTATCTATAATCTTATAGAGCCCTGTCCTGAAGCTAATGGGGACAGGCCACATTAACTCAAGCCTGCGATAAACGTTTAAGTTATGGAAAGCCCCATGAGTTCAAAATCGTTCCGGATCGCTCTACCCGCGCTCTTTGCCGCCGGCCTGCTCATAACCGGCAATTCGTTTGCTCAGAGCCAGATGGAGATCTGGTTCATCTCCCAGTACGGGAACTCCGGGACCCAAACCCTGATCAAGGGCCATAATGGGACGGTGGTCCTCTACGATGAGGGCGGCGGCTCTAATTCCGCCAACCAGTGCAAGGCGATCATGGACGTCGCGGGTATCAGCTATATCGATTACGCCGTCGCCGGCCATTACGATGCCGACCACATCGGAGGACTCGACGACCTGGTCACATTGATGGGGGGTACTTATAATTTCGGGACCTTCTACGACCGGGGAGGGACCACTAACTACGCCGGGACCCCGATCGACGCCGCCTACTATGACCTGGTCAACCCGTCCGGCAAACGGGCCACGGTGGTGCTCGACGGCAGTTCAGATATCAGCCTGGGGACCGTAGGCGGCGAGCCGGCGATACTCCGGTTCATGTCGGTGGGCGAGACCAATACTACCAACACCATTTACGTTCGGGGACAGTCCGACATAACGACCGGCGTCGACGAGAACAGCAAGTCGATCACCTGTCTGGTCTCCTCGCGTGGCACCTACGGGGTGTCCGGATTCGATCTCTACCTGGGGAGTGACGCGGAAGGGAACGTCGAGCAGGCGGTTGACGGCATCGTCATCGACACCTGGTCGAGGGGGCTCGACGTCCTCTCGATGGACCATCACGGGGGCTACACCTACAACACCAATGAGCCGGCCTTCTTCAATAAGATGGACCCCGAAGTGGTGCTCATCTCGGTCTGGAACAACAGTTTCTCCCATCCCCGCCAGGAGTCGGTAACCAACGCCGACGCCGTGGTCGAGCAGCTGAGCGATCGGATCATCCGCCTGATGCCGGGAGACACCGACGGCGTGGGCTGGGCGCCGGAAGACTGGACGCCCCGCTGCAGTACCACCGGGAGCGCCGTGATTGACGGTACGGTCAAGATCGTTGTCTCCACCAACGGGCTTTTCTACACGGTGACCGGGTACGGGATCACCGAGCCGGGATTGACCGACCACCCGGTGGACGAGGGGGGGATCACGCCGACCCCGTCGGTGACGCCCTCCCCGACGCCGAGTACGACGCCGACCCCGCTCATCCCGCCACCTTCCAAGACCCCGACGCCGACCCCGACCGCGACACCGATCTCGCCGACCCCGTCGATGACGCCCTCCCCGACCCCGAGCGTGACGCCTTCGGTGACGCCTTCGGTGACGCCGACACCAGAGATCTGCACGCGTCTGGACGAGGGTTTCAACGGGTTCGACACGGGCACGCGTCCGGCCGGGTGGACGTTCACCGGCTGTGATCAGAACAGCGACACCTACACGACGCCGGGCAACTTCGGATACCTCTCGCCCTCGATCAAGCTGGACGCGACGGATGACAGCATCGAGACGTCGACCTTCCTGGCCGGGGAGTGGTTCCAGTTCTGGGTCAAGGGACAGGGGACCGATGCCAGCAGCCATCTCCTGGTGGAGGAGTACTACGCCGCCTGGTCCACGGTGACGGACATCCTCTCGCTCCCCGCGACCGGGACGGTCTTCACCGGGTTGCTGCTGAACCCGTCAACCAGCCAGGTGAAGTTCACCTACACCCAGGGCACGGGCGATCTGGCACTCGACGACGTGCTGGTGAAGTGCCTGATCACGCCGACGCCGACGCCATCGGTGACGCCGACGGCGACTCCTTCGGTCACCCCTACGCCGACGCCATCGGTAACGCCGACGCCGAGTGTGACGCCGA
>JAZDIV010000010.1:0-9457 GCA_043804695.1 PVC group bacterium
CCCTGCCACACAAGGTGGCAGGGGCCGTTTTTTGTTTGATGTGACATCATAGATAGGGAACTTACATTCCGGTGAGGCAAGCTCACCGGGGATGGTATTATGTTATTAATATTAAAGCGCATGCGAACTTTTATTTCGATAAAAATACAGTAATATTCCTAACAGTTCGCTTAATTTGGGGCTAGGCCCGTCCGCGCGCCGCCGCCTTGTCCTGCAAAATGCGGACCACGGTCGGATCGACCCGGAACATTCCCTCCAGGGAGATCCGGCTCAGATTCCGGATCGAGTCCTCCGGCGAGGTCCCCACGACCCCGTCGTCACCTGACAACCCGTAGCCGGAGAGAGCCATGAACGCGGACCGCATGGCCGTGTCGGTGGCGCTGACCGTCTTCATCGAGCAACCCGGCTTGGCCCCGTCACAGATCAGGCCGCTCAGATCACCGATCACATTATTGACGGCGGAGCCGATCTGGTCCATCTCGATGCCGGCCTGCTGATAGACCAGGGCGGCGGCGGCGGCGATGCCGGCTGCAATGGCGCAGCCGCAGATAACCGAAAGCTCACCGGTGAATGATTTGACATATGAGTTCAACGCATGGCTGACCGCGATGCTCTCTTCAACCCGAGCCGGCTCGACGCCCCGGGCCCGGCCGACCAGGTACGGGACCAGGATGGCGACCACGCCCTGGTTCCCGGATCCTCCCGAGGTCATGACCGGCTGTGGGACACCGGCCATCCTGGCGTCCACCGCCGCGGCAACCCGGAACTTGACGGTATAGAAGAGGTCCTCGGCCACAATCCCCTCCTCCTTCATTTTCTGAAGCTGGTAGGCCGTCCTCCGGACCGCGAGTCCCTTTTCGGATATCGCCATGTTCATCTCTATCCCGCGCCGGATGTAGTCCCGCAGATTATCGTCAAGCGCAGTCACGTCCCGGAGCAGGTCTTCCAGTCCCATCTCACCTACTCTTTCGCGGTATTTTTTCGGCACTGCCCCGGCGTGGGGATGGGAGGCGAGAAGCGATGTGCCGTCCCGGTCCAGGCGAACAATGTTGGTGTGCCCGTCGGCGATTACACACCGGACACGGGAGCCGCCCCCCTCGGCCACCACCTCGACATGGAAGTCCTTTTCGTCCTCCTTGCACCGGTACCTGATGACGCCGCTTCGGATAAGCTCCTTCGCCGAAGACAGTTTCCCGGGTGTAACATCTTTTAAAAGCTCCAGCCGGGACGACGAGCTGGCAATGACCGCTCCCAGGGCGGCGGCAATGACGTTGCCTTTCTCCCCGTCGCTGTGAGGGACGGTCACGGCGGCACCGTTTTTGAACGTTCCCGGGTCGACGATCAGTTCCACCCGTTCGACCGGGCCGGGCAGCTGTTCGGCCGCCGCTGCGACCGCGTAGGCGCAGGAGATAGGCTCGGTGCATCCCATGGCGGGAAATACCTCATGGGCGAAAATCTCCTTCAGGATATTCATGGCTCGATTGATCCCTGTTTTCCGGGGACCGGGCTCGCCGGCGTTGCCGCCGGGGCCGGGGCGGTATTAAATTCGACCAATTCCGAGACAACGGACGGGGACCCCAGGTCCCCTTCCAGCCCCCGGTATTTGACCCAGAAGTGGGGCGGGGCGACAGAGAACCACATGTAGATGTCGGGAGCCAGCATCCTCCCCAGGAAAGTGAGGATACCCAGGTCGGGGACCAGGCGGAGTTTATAGCAGGGGAAGGTCCCCGCCGGCGTCTCCACCTCCTCGATCCCCTCGCAGGTGACCAGAACCGAATAGGTGTCCGGGGACTCGTTGAGGAGGGTGAACTCCAGCTCCGCGTCTTCGTCCTCCGCCTCCTCTGGAGGGGGGAAGGGGAAACCCCGCAGGAAAGAGACGATTTCCTTGGTGTCGACCAGGCGCTCCCTCATCTCGAACTCGTCCCGTTTCGTTTTCCCATTTTCCGGGTAGACGGCCCGGGTCCGGACCACGCCTTTCCCGTAATCGAACTCCTTTTCGAGAGTGTGGACGACCCTCCCCTTCTGATCGCGGACCGTGAGCAGGGAGTGCTGCATCCTGATCCGGCCCCGGTCGAGGAGGAACTCGGCCTCCGTGACCCGGGTCTGTTCCCGGTCATCGCCTTCAAACCGGCCCCGCAGTTGGTCGCGGACAGCGTACTTCGCCGGCGGCCCCTCATCGACCCGCTCCAGCACCCAGTCCGCGGTCCAGCGGACGGCGTCATCGTCGGGGAGGCGCGCCTGGTAGGTTCCCCGTTCCCGGAAGGCGAGCTCGACCGGCCCGTATTCTTCCCCCGCGGGCGCCGGGGCGGCAAACAGAAACGCCGGCGCCAGAACCCGGACGGATAAACCGAATGCTCTTCGCGAAAAGCCGGCGCCCCCCTTCATTCTTTGATCGAGGCCGGGCCACCGCCGGTCAGAAGCAGGGAGATGCAGGCGGCCAGCAGCACCAGGGGGAACTCGAAGCTGAAAAAACCGCCGGTCAGGTGAACGCCGACGATCGCGACCACCATCACGATCCCGATCAGGAGCGCAGAGAGGCGGGTCAGGATCCCCAGGACGAGGAAGATCCCGCCCAGTAACTCCACCACCGCGACCAGCACCGCCCAGGCCATCGCCGGCCTCAGCCCCATCTGCCCCAGCATCCCGGCAAACGCTTTCAGCCCGTGTCCGCCGAAGACGCCGAAAAGCTTCTGGGCGCCGTGGGCGATGAAGACCGCGCCCACCGCCAGTCGCAGGAAGAAAGGACCCCATGCCGCCGCGTTTCCGAATATTTTTTTCAGCATAATAAACCTCCATGGTTGTGAATACAGAGTGTCTATGTAGCCGCCTCCGCCATAGTAGGTTGAGCTTACTCGAAAAGCTCGTAGGCTCACAAATCCTAATATTGAAATTCTAAATCCTAAACAATATCAAATGACCAAAACTAAAAAATCCTAAACAATGGGGCTAAAACCGGCGATTTTTTGAGCATTCAGTAATTGGGATTTAGGATTTATTTAGGATTTAGATATTAGGATTTAGGATTTCCCGCTCGAATGTCTTTTCGAGTAGAACCTACAGGGTATAGCGTATGACTGCGTCGGCTGAATTGGAGTGATGGAGTATTGGGGAAATAGGCATCCGCCCTGCTTGATTACTCCATTACTCCATCACTCCCTTTTAATATCAGATCCCTGATAATACCGATTTTGTTTTCCCAGCTCAACGTCCTGTACACGCACATGAAATAATGCAGGACCGAGCCGAGACTCCCCCCGACCCGCGCGCCCAGGACCTCCCCCCAGGCTTTCCCGGAGGCAACGGGTATGAGATAGCCATAGTCGCGAGGACGGTAGGGAAGCGCGGGCTTCCCCGCGATCCGCCGCCGGATGTTGCGGGCGGCGGCGGTTCCCTCCGCCCAGGAGAACTGAACCGCCATCCGGAGGGGAACGCCCCCGGCGGCAACGGAGGCGCAATCGCCGAGAGCGAAAATGTGGGGGGCGGCCGGCAGGCTGAGGTCGGGGCCAACACGGAGCCGACCCTGCTTATCCTTCGGGAAATCCAGTTTGCGAACAAAGTCAACCGGCCGCATCCCGGCCGACCAGACCAGGGTGAGATCCGGGATCGTCTCCCCGTCAAGGGTTACCCCTCCCCCTTCCGACACCTCCAGCCCGGCCGAGCAGGACACTTCAATGCCGAGACGGGCGACCTCCCGGCGGGCCGGGCCGGCGATTATCTCCGGGAGGTTCCCCAGTATCCGCGGAGCCAGTTCCGCGATCCGAACGCGGAAAGGAGCCTCACCCCCGGCCATCCTCCTCCCGGCAGAGACGAGGGCGGAAGCCGTCTCCACGCCGGTGTACCCCCCTCCCACCACCAGGAAGGTGTGACCCCTCCCCCGCCGGCAGACCTCCTCCAGGCGGGCGCGCAGCCGCCGGGCATCATCCGGGCCGGCCAGGGTGAAGGCGATCGCCCGGGCCCGGTCGTTCCCGTAGAAGTTCGGCTCCTGCCCGGCGGAGACGACCAGGTAGTCAAACGGGATCTCACAGCCGTCCTCCAGCACCAGCGTCCGGTTTCCCGGGAGGCGAGCGGCCCGGGACCTGATAAAGACGGACCGGTGCCGGCGGCAGAACGCGGGGAAGGGGAAGAGGAGGCGGGAGAGACGCACCTTCCCCGCCACCGCGTCGGGGAGGAGCGGAAGAAAAACCGCCTCTTCCCGGGGGTCGACCAGGATCACTTCCAGGCCGGGGGCGCGGGCGGCGAGATATCTGATCAGCGTATATCCCGCGAAACCGCCGCCGGCTACAACAACGGTTGTTTTATTCATTATTCAGATTCCCTCCAGCCCGTCGAGGAACGCCGACTGGGCGTCCAGATATCCCCGGAGGAGCCGGGCCCGGCCCTCATCCCCCCAGGTTTCGATCGCGGCGACGTCTTCCCGGGTGGACTCCAGGTACTCCCGCGCCCGGGACAACGCCTGACCCACAAAGCCGCCCCGGCGGATCATGGCCGCCAACCGTTTCAGGCGCAGAGTACCGGCGCCTTTCCCGACCGCCGCCCGCAGCTCCTTCCTCAAAGCCGGGTTCTTCCCGGCCAGGACGAGCGGGAGGCTGGGGACCCCGTTTTTAAGATCGGCCAGCCGGTCCTTCTCCGCGCCTTCCCGGGGGGGGGCGAAGTCAAGGCAGTCATCGGCGATCTGGCAGGAGATGCCCAGGCGGCCGCCGAAGCGCTCCAGGATCCGCCGCCGCCGCTGCGGGAGGCCGGCCAGGATCCCCGGAGCCTGACAGCAGTACCGGAAGAGGGAGGCGGTCTTCAGGGAGGCCACCTGCAGGTAGTCTCTTTCCGTCCAGGGGAACTTCCGGGAGAGCCGGTTTTCCAGAATCTCGCCCGAGCAGAGAGAATGGACCGTCTCCAGGAGCAGATCGGTCAGGTCCCGGTTCCCCAGCCGGTTGACAAAGGAGACGCCCCGGCTGAAGAGGAGATCGCCGTAGAGGAGAGCCGGGGCGACCCCCTGGACGTGCTGGAGCGCCGGACGGCTCCTCCGCCGGCGGGCACCGTCAATCACGTCATCGTGGATCAGGGTGGCCAGGTGAACGATCTCCACCGCGACGGCGGTCCCGATCACGCTCCCCCGGGGAACCCCGAAGAGCCGCCCGAGAATGACGATCAACCGCCCCCTCCGTTTTTTTCCCCCATTCTTCAAGGCCTGCCGGCTGATCCGCCCCAGAAAGGAATGGGGCGGGCGGAGGGCGAGGGAAAGCTCCCGGTCCAGACGGATGAGATCGGCACCGAGCGCCCGGTTTTTCATGAGAGGATGATACCCCCGATGAGAAGAAAATGGAAGGCCAGATAGAGATGGATGGTCCGGGCGCTGCTGGCGGAAAAACCAAACCCGTTTTTCACCGCCTTCCCCAGCAGCCGGTCCGCGGTGAGGGCAAGGGGAACGGCCGCCAGCACTGCCAGCAGAGGAACGGGATAGACCCCGGAGAGGACACCCCCGAGAGGCGGCGCGTATGAGCAGACCAGGCATACCCGGTAGGCGGCGAACGTCCGGCGCGGTCCGGACCGGACCGCCAGGTTCCGCTTCCCGGCCCTGCCATCGGTGGCCGCGTCGCCGAACTCGTTGGCGATCAGGACGGCCGCGATGAGAAAACCCGGAGTCAGGGAGAGGAGGAGAACCCAGGCGGTGATAATCCCCGTCTGCAGGAGAAAGCCGCCTAGGACCAGCAGCGGCCCGAACGCGATCAGGAGGCTGATCTCCCCCAGGCCGCAGTAGGCGAAGGAAAACGGGGGGGCGGTATATGCCCAGGCAATGAAGGCGCCGGCGAGGACGAGGATCATCAGGAGGACGCTCTGGAGAGACAGGGAGAGCAGGAGGCCGAGCAGGACGGCGGCGGCAAGACAGGCCCATGCCGCCCGGTGAACTGCCGGGGGGGAGACCAGGCCGCTCTGAATGGCCTTGGAGCCGCCGAAATGAGGCCGGTATTCGCCCTCCGGGTGGTCGGCCAGGAACCGGTCATCCCAGTACTCGTTAAAGAGATTGGCCGCCAGGTGAACCAGCGCGGTCCCGATCAGCCCGAGCAGGAAGGGAAATGCGGTGAAACGCCCTTCCGGAATCGCGCAGACGCTCCCCACGCTGTACGGGAGGAGACTGGTCGGGAGGAAGTTGCATCGGGAAACCCGGAGCCACTTGTTAATCCACGGCATCATGAGAGGTATTGATTTCATGCCTCACATTTCGATCTTGTCGCAGAATAATAAGATTGCTGACATTTCCCGGCAAATGAAAATCCGGGGTTCGGGGCTCAGGGTTCAGGGTTCAGGGTTCAGGGTTCAGGGTTCAGGTGACAGACAGGAGTCGCTATTCTACCACCATGGCGGGAGAATCACCAAGGGTTCATGTCATCCGGCAGGGATCGGAAGGGCCGGGGCCGGTGATCTACTGGATGCAGCGGGACCAGCGGGCACGGGGAAGGCGCGGACCCACTGAATCCCCGTTGACAACCGGCCCGGCCGCGTATATTCTCCCTCCCCCTTAACCCGATTTATTCATAAATCGGGTCCGAAGGTTGGCCAGGGAGAACACACCATGACCGGGCAGGTCGAAAAACTGCGGCAGAGCGATCTCTTTCCCGATTTCTGCCTTCCGATGGAAGACTACTCCGAGTTCCGGGATGCGACCTACTTCCTCCGGGAGGACGGCAACTTCATCTTCAGCCAGGGGTACTATCACCCGGTGGACCCGGAGACCGGGGAACGGCTTTTGACCTCGCACATCATCTTCACCCCCCAGCGGGGTGACATCCCCGCCTACGCCCGGAAACGGATCTTCGGGCAGCCCTACGAGAACGTCACCAAGGTGATCATGGAGACCCAACCGCCGGAGCTTTTCGACCGCTTCCAGATGAAGGAGTACCTGAAGATCGATCCTTCCCTGGCCGGGCAGCGGCCCTTCTGGGCGACCTACCTGGTCTTTGTCCCGGTCTCCTCGTTCGCCGGCTGCTTCCCGACCCGCCACTCTCTCGACGCCGTCCGGCGTCGCGCCGGCGCCGGCGACGCGCGGGCCCGGCGCATCGGGCGGGCGATCGAGTCCAGCGCCGAACGCCTGGGGATATCCCCGGAGCAGTACGGCATGTCCGGGTCGGTCTCCCTGGGAAACTATGCAGACCCCCACGATCTCGACGTGGTCATCCACGGGACCGGCAGCGAGGTGCGCCGGGTGGTGGAAGATCTCCGGCGGCTGACCGCCCGGGACGAGGCCCGACGGGTCTTTGAATTCGGGAAGTTCTGGCCCATCCGCTACTGGGAGGAAGTCGACGGGCATCGGACGATGTTCTGCCCCTTCTTCTCCCTGCTCGACCCGGCCGAGTTCCCGCTGAGAGATTTTACCTGCGAGGAGCGGGGACCGGTGACGGTGGAGGGAAGGGTCAGCGATCACACCTTTAACGCCTTCAACCCGACGATACTCGGGCTCGACCGGGTGAAGATCGACGGGAAAAGCCGCTCTGACGGTCTCCAGCTGATTCTTTACCACGGGGCCGAACGGGGCGATTATTGTGAGGGCGACCGGGTCGCCGGCCAAGGGATGCTCGCCGCCATCCGCACCTGGCGGGGGGAAGGGGCGGAGAGGCGGGCGGTCGATGAATTCGAGGCGGTCATCGCCCCCACCTGCGGCGATATCAGGAAAGGCTCCTAGCCTCCACCCGGCGGGGTTTCAGTCCTCCTCCCCCCTCAGGAGAGCCTTTCCCGGAGGAGCTGATTGACCATCCCGGGGTTGGCCGTACCCCGGGTCGCTTTCATCGCCTGGCCGACCAGGAAGGAGAGGGCCTGCTTTTTCCCCTCCCGGAAGTCGGCGACCGGGCCCGGGTTCTCCGAGATCACCCGTGCGACGATCTCCTCCAGCTCCGCCCGGTCGCTGATCTGGAGGAGCCCTTTCTTGCGGACGATGACGCCGGGGTCTTCCCCGCTTTGGAACATATCGGCGAAGACCTCTTTGGCGGTCTTCCCGCTGATGGAACCCTTCTCGATCAGCGAGAGGAGACCGGCCAGCCGGGCGGGAGAGACCGGACTCTCTTCGACCGGAATCCCCGTCTCGTTCAGCCTCCCGAGCAGTTCGACCGTGATCCAGTTGCTGAGCGATTTGTAGGCCGGGGTGGCGGCGGCCGCGGCCTCGAAGTAATCGGCCAGCTCTTTTTCCGCGGTCAGGACGCCGGCGTCGTATTCGGAAAGACCGTACTGTTTCCGGAATCGCTCCCGCCGGGCTGCCGGCAGTTCGGGGAGGCTCTCCCGGATTTTTTCAACCTGCTCCTTCTCCAGAACAAGCGGGACCAGGTCAGGTTCGGGGAAGTACCGGTAATCGTGGGCCTCTTCCTTGCTCCTCATCGGAAACGTCTTCTGCAGGTCGGCGTTATAGAGCCTGGTCTCCTGAACAACCGGTTCCCCCCGGGCCAGCAGCCCGGCCTGCCGCTCCATTTCGAAGGCGAGGGCATTTTCCGCCGACCGGAAGGAATTCATGTTCTTGATCTCGACCTTTACCCCCAGCTCGGAAGAGCCGGACGGACGGAGTGAGACGTTGGCGTCGCAGCGGAAGCTTCCCTTCTCCATGTCGCAGTCGCTGACCCCGGCATACCGCATCATCGCCCGCAGGGTCTTCAGGTATTCGTACGCCTCGCGGGGAGAGCGCAGGTCCGGATCGCTGACGACCTCGAGCAGGGGGACGCCGGTCCGGTTGTAGTCGACCCCGCTGCAGCGCTCCTTCTCGAAGTGAACAAGCTTGCCCGCGTCCTCCTCCAGATGAGCACGGGTGATGCCGATCCGCTTCTTTTTACCGTCACATTCAATATCTATATGGCCGGCCTCGTTCAGGGGACGGTCGAACTGAGATATCTGGTAGGCCTTGGGGAGATCGGGGTAAAAGTAATTCTTCCGGTCGAATTTGCTGAACCCGGAAACCGCGCAGTTCAGGGCCAGACCGGCCCGGACGGCCAGTTCCAGGGCCCGCTCGTTGAACACCGGGAGAACCCCCGGGAACCCGAGGCAGACGGGACAGACCCGGGTGTTCGGTTCCCCCCCCCACTCCACCGGGCAGGGGCAGAAAATCGTGGTGCGGGTTTTGAGCTGGACGTGGACTTCCAGACCGATCACGGTTTCGTAGTTCATTTATAAATTAGCTCCCTTCGGTCGCTAACTTACTGCTTCGGAATTTCAATAACGGCTACGGTTACGAGGCCCGTTTCGTCTGCCGGTTACGGTTACGTGCGCCAGGCGGGGTAGCCGTTACCATTACCTTTACCGAAACGGGCATCGTTACCCTGGCCGTAACCAAATTGCGCCGCAGGCGCTAATTTACTGTTTCGGAATTTCAATAATCGGCAAAATCCGATTATTGAACTCCCGAAACAGACGAAAAAGTAACCAGTAAAAAATATTTTATTTTGTTTTATTACGCTAAGGGCTTACCGTTGTTTATTGAGCAGTTGCA
>JAZDIV010000011.1:0-25199 GCA_043804695.1 PVC group bacterium
CTGGTCTCTGAAGGGGCCGGCTCTCAGGTGAGAGCCATACCATTGATACGCCCCCGGCACCGGGATATCGCCGCCTTTTCCGTAATAGAAACGTGTCCGCCCCCGGATCGCCCACAGACCAACCGCAGAATCGATAACCGACGAAGGGCGAAAAACCGCCGCCTCATCGGTGCCGTCCCCGTCGTAATCCGCTGGAACCGGCAAGTCGAACTGCCGCCCGAAACTGAACCGGGTGACACCCTTCTCGTACCAGTTTCCCCGGAAGCCTCTGAACACGGCAATATCACAACATCCATCCCCATCGTAATCTCCGGGAACCGGGGTATCATGCCAGGCGCCGTAATAGGTGCGGGATACGCCTTTTATCGCCCAGAGACCGGTATCTCGGCGGTAGATTGCCACGTCCGCGTAGCCGTCACCGTCGTAGTCCCCGTTCGCCGGGATATCCAACGAACCGTCCCCGAAATAAACCCGTCCTAGGTCTTTAACCGCCCAGAGGCCGGTCCCCGGCCGGAAGACGGCGATGTTCGGTTTCCCGGTGCCGTCGTAATCGCCGCCGTCAAGACGCGGTTGCCGGGGGAACAGGCCCTCGGCGAGATTGTTATAGAGGAAACCCCCGCTGTAGGGCTGCCCCCTGAGATTACCGTTCAAGAGGACGATGATGGTCGTATCCCAGGCCGGGAGGTAGAACATCGCGCTGTTGTACCCGACGAAGATTTCCCCGTCATGCCCCACCCCTCTCGCGATATACATGACCCCCAGTCCATACGCCCCGAGAGCGGAAGCGGCCGTCAGGGTCAATTGCTCCCGGTGCGAGGATTCGCTCAGCAGCGTTCCGTGGACCAGGGCGTCGCACCAGGTTTCCAGATCGTCCAGGGTGGAGATCATGGCCCCGCTGCCGAAATCCTGGGATGGGTCGTAGCCGGTGCCGTCTATCCCTTCGGTATAACCGCTCCACCCGGGGCATACCGGGTCCGTCTGCTGGGCGTACAGGGCGGCGGGGACCCAGTAGGAGTGCATCGGCTGTTCGGGCATGACGGAGTCGCTCGGGTAATAGGTGTGATCCAGGCCCAGCGGACGGAGGATCCTGGTGGTGATCTCTTCGCCGAGGTACGTCCCCGTCACTTCCGAATGGGTCAACCATTCCACGATCATCCCCAGCAGCACGTAATTGGTATTGGAATAAGCCCATCCTTCTCCCGGGGGAAAATAGGGTCCGGTGGCGACCGCCATGTCGATCATCTCCTGGGGGGTGTAGGTCAGCAGGGGGGCGGCGGCCGGGGCAACCGAGCAGAGTTTATCCCGCGCCGCCGTACTATCGGCCCAGTCGCTCAACCCACTCGTATGGTTCAGGAGCCGACAAACGCTGATCGCGGAGGCGCCGGGCACAGTGAATCCTCCGTTCCCGAACATGTCCAGCGTGTCGGCCAGGCTCAGCAACCCCTCGTCGACCAGCTGGAGCACGGCCGTGGCGGTGAAGGTCTTGGAGATGCTGGCGATACGGAACGTGTCTGTCACGCTGACGGGACGCTGGGTCTGCATGTCGGCGGTCCCCCTCGTCCAGGTCCCTTCCCAGTAAGGTGTCGAGATCCGGATGACGACTCCCGGGGTGCCCGTATCCGTGAGTTGATCGAGCCACCCCTCCACGGTCTCCTCCACGATCGCCGGAACGGCCTGCCGGGGATGGCCCGGAGCGCCTTTTCCTCTGCCCGGCGGGTTATCGGCGCACTCGCCCGGCGGAGGCAGGGCGGCAACGGTAAGGAGGGCGACGACAAGCAGTTTCCGGGCGAGACCGGGACCGGCGATGCGGCAATGAATAATCATTGTCAAACCCCTCACGGGGAGGACAAGCTCAACTATTGGTTAGAATCCGCTTACAGGTCAAGGATTGTATCGCCATATCTCCGGGAAGGCAATAAAAACTCTTCGGGCTGGAAAATGGTTGGGGAATAGAGAATGGGGAATGGGGAATCGGGAATGGAAAAAGATGAACATCGAACGGGGAAGCGCATAGAGCAGAGGGCCACGGAAAAAATGAACGTTCAACGTTCAACGCTCAACGTCGAACGCATCCCCCCTCACCCGGCTGGAAAAACTGAACGTCCAACTTCGAACATCGAACGACAAGCGCATAGAGCAAAGAGTCCGGGGGGGCAGTGATCGGTGGGCGGGGAAAAACTGAACATCGAACGTCGTGGAGGATGAGGAAAAGACTGGTGACGACTTTATTTTATTGCAGAGATATCTCTTTATCATTTATACTATTTTTGCCAGTGAACTGTGAACCGTCTGAAACAGGGAGGTATGCCGTGAGGAAAGTCGATCGTTTCAAATCCAGGATAACCTTTCATCTGGTCTTGATCCTGCTGGCCGGGAGTGCCGGGGCTTTCGCTTTGCTCCCGCCGGCCGCCGGAGGCGAATTTAACTGGACCCCGCAGGGGAGCGGAACGATCCAACATCTTTGCGGTGTTGCTGCCGTTGACGCCGCCACCGGCTGGGTTGTCGGGAGTGACGGAACCATCCTCCACACCACCGATGGCGGTACCACCTGGAACCCACAGACAAGCGGAACCACCAGCTGGCTCCGCGATATCTCCGCCGCCGATTCCTCCTCTGCCCGGGCGGTCGGTGCGGATGGGATCGTTCTGGTAACGACCAACGGGGGAGTGACATGGTCCGTCCAATCGAGCGGGACATCGTTCCAGCTCAACCGTGTCTCCTGTGCCGATCCGGATACCGCCTGGGCGGTCGGATACTCGGGGACCATCGTCCATACCACCGACGGCGTCAACTGGTGCCCCCAGTCGAGTACAACCGGCAACGGCCTCAGCGGGGTCTCCGCCGCCACAGCAGATAACGCCTGGGCGGTGGGAAACGCGGGCACAGTCCTTTATACGGACAACGGGGGAGCGGCCTGGAATATACAGACGCAGGGGGAGTTCACCACCCTGATCGGCGTTGACGCCGTCAGCACCAGCATCGCCTGGGCGGCCGGTCATTCCGGGACCATCATTCATACCACCGACGGGGGGGTCAACTGGTCGCCGCAATCCGGCGAGCCATCGGAACACTACCGGGGGATCAGCGCCGCCGATGCCTTGACCGCCCGGGTCGTTGGGGAGGCAGGGGTCATCCGCTCCACCAGTGACGGGGGCGTTACCTGGAACCCGGAATCGAGCGAAACAACCGAAACTCTTAATGATATCGCCGGCGGCGATAGCGACACCGCCTGGGCGGTCGGGGACAACGGGACCATCATCCGCGGGTCCCTGGGTACTGTCCCGATCCGGGTAATCGAATCCGGCGACTACGACGGAGACGGGACCTCCGATATCGGGATCTTCCGGGGATCCTCGGGCCTCTGGGCGATACGGGGGGTGACCCGGGTTTATTTCGGAATGTCTACCGACACCCCGGTTTCGGGCGACTACCGCGGGGACGGGACCTCCAGTATCTCGATCTTCCGGCCTTCCTCGGGGCTCTGGGCGGTCAGAGGGGTGACCCGGATTTACTTCGGTTCATCATCGGACCAGCCGGTCCCGGCCGACTACAGCGGAAACGGCAGCGCCGATATCTCGATCTTCCGGCCCTCCTCGGGTCTGTGGGCGATCAGAGGGGTGACCCGGGCTTACTTCGGTTCCTCCTCCGACCAGCCGGTTCCGGCCGACTACAGCGGAAACGGCAGCGCCGCACCGGGTATCTTCCGTGAGAACGCGGGACTCTGGGCGATCCGGGGTGTCACCCGGGCGTATTTCGGGACCGGCTCCGACAATCCGGTTCCGGGTGACTACGACGGAAACGGGACTTTTGAAATCGGTATCTTCCGCCCCTCCACCGGGACCTGGGCGATCCGGGGGGTGACGCGGGCTTACTTCGGATCCTCCTCCGACCAACCGGTTGCGGCCGATTACAACGGGGATCTGCGTGACGATATCGCCATTTTCCGCCAGGGCGCCGGACTCTGGGCGATCCGGGGCCTCAGCCGGGTTTATTTCGGCTCCAGCGGAGACGAGCCGGTAACGAGATAAGCGGCCCCGATGCGTCGTGATCATCGATGCATGGGCGCGGAGAGCGCCCGGGGCGGCGCTGACACCGTGAAAGAGGGCCGCGGTCAGCGGGTAACGGGGATGTCCCAGCTGGTTCCGTGATAGACCCGGGTTACCCCGGGCACCGCCCAGAGGCCGGAGCCGGCCCGGAAGACCGCCGTGTCGTCCCGGCCGTCACCGTCGTAATCCGCCGGCACCGGCAGATCGACGGCGCGCCCGAAATACTTCCGGGTCATTCCCCTGACAGTCCACAACCCGTCGAAAGAGAAGACCGACACGGAGCCGAAGACCGCGGGGTCTCCGGTCCCGTCCCCGTCGTAATCGGCGGGAAGCGGGGTATCGGAGACGATGCCGAAATAGAACCGGCTGAGATCTTTCACCGCCCAGAGCCCGGCGGCGCCCCGGAAGATCCCGATCTCGGAGCTCCCGTCCCCGTCATAATCGCCGGGGACCGGGACGTCGCCTCCGGCCCCGAAGTACACCCGGGAGACCCCCTTCACCGCCCAGAGGCTTGTCGACTCCCTGAAGACGGCGATGTCGCAGGAGCCGTCCCCGTCGTAGTCCGCGGGAACCGGGCGGCTGGAAGCGCCGCCGAAGTACTCCCGGGTACGGTCCCGGATCGCCCAGAGGCCCGGTCCACCCCGGTAGATGCCGATATCGGCGGTCCCGTCACCGTCGTAGTCGCCGGGGACGGGAAGATCGTCGGCGCCGCCGAAGTACACCCGGGTGATCCCCCGGACCGCCCAGAGGCCGCAGCGGCTCCGGAAGACGGCGATCTCGGATGTCCCGTCGCCGTTATAATCCCCGGAGGCAAGCCGCAGGCGGGACGGGTCGGGCTTGAAATAGCCGGAAACCTCCCCGGTCAGATCGGCATAGAGGTCGAGGACGGTGACCGGGTTCCCTTCCGTAACGTCCAGCGCGCCCACATCCAGGTACCGGAGATCGGGGAGATAGAAGGAGTACCAGTTATAGTTCAGGTCCGTGTGGCCGCGGAAGGCGGTCCAGACGGTATGGCTGACGCCGGGGACCAAGGGCTTGGCGACGTTCCGGATGATGGCCCGGGCGCCGGCAAACGCCTCGCCGGCGGTCTGCGGAACGGGGAGGGTCTGGAGATACCAGGAGGCGCGCACGAACCGCGACTCCGCGGCGGTGTCGCCCGGGAGGGGGAGGTCGCCGCCGAACCCCTGGTAGTTTGCCAGGTTGGCCAGCTGATCGGGATAGGGGGGCTCGTTGGTCATCACCCCGTTGTACTCCGGCGGACGGTAGATCTTCAGCTCCCCGTCCACGCATTCCAGAACGGCCGAGTCGCCGGAAGGATCATGGAGGACCAGGTGCTGGGGAACAACGCCGCCCGCCCGGACCGTGGGGGCCAGGGCTACCGCCTCGGCCACGTCCCGGCAGTTATCGAGAAAATAGAGCATCCACGCGTCATCACTGACAAACGGCCGCGGGTCGGGGCCGGGATACCGGGTCCCCACCATCATCAGCAACCCGCCCGAGAGGCCATGCTCGTTCATCCCGTCCAGCGCGACATAGATGCCGAAGGTAAACATCCGGGAAGTAACGGTGCCGTATCGCGAACGCCAGGAAGCGGGATTATCACCGGGCTGGTAGGGCGCCGCCTTCCGAAACGTGCCCCGGGGGCTGATCGTGATCAGGGTGGGGTTATCGGTCGCCCAGTCCAGGTTCCGGGCCGACACCTTCGGGGCGCCTCCGGAGACGAAAATATCGGAACACGCTTCCGCCCTCCCGGCTCCGACGGCCAGCACCAGCGCCGCCGCGACGGGCAGTGATTGTTTCAGGTTCTTCATTCAGCAACCCTCTTTACCGATGCCGATGAACGCGTCATGAAGTTTCCCGTATTCGTTATTAACATTTACTATTCTCATGGCTCCTCCTTTTTTTGCATAAGGACGGTTTTGATTTTTTAACTTATTCCCAGTGGGAATGAGGAATTAAAGTTTAAAGTGCCTAAAGTGCGCTAAAGTGCCTAAAGTTGGCCACCCTCACCCGGGCGCCTTCGCTCTGCGAGCTATACCCTATTCGAAAAGCGTATCCCTTTGAGACAAAACTAATTAAAACCACGGAGGACACAGAGAACACGGAGAATTTTAAAAAAATGTGCAAAATCTATTCATTTATCTATTTTTTCTCCGTGTTCTCCGTGATCTCCGTGGTAAAATTCAAGCCATCTTCGAGAATAAGCCGCTTAAAATACCTTTTCGAGTAAGGTAGAGCTATGGCGCCCACCCTCTCCCCCCAAAAGGTGGAGAGGGTACCAAGCTGAACTTCGTCAAAAAGGATCAAACTGAGATTGCTTCGGCCTCCGGCCTCGCAATGACCTTCGGTTTGAGGGACGGTGTTTCTTCCCCCCTGGCCGTACTTCCGAAGAGGACTCCGGAAATGCACTTTCCTTCCATGATCCGGGCCAGATCATCCCGCATCAGGCTGAACTGCTTCTGCTCCGCTTCCAGCATAGGCAAAATCACACTCTGGACCAGGCTGCTATCCCGATTGAGGCGAAAGAGCTGATTTTTACCGGGCACCCAACCGCTGGACAACTCTCCTGGATTCAAGGCGAACAAGCGCATCGGCACAGGTCTGGTGATTGATCCCCGCCCTTCGGGCCACCTCACGCCCACTCAGGCCTTCTTTTACATTTTTCAGAGCGCGCAGAATAGCAATATGACTGGGCGCTGAAAGAACAATGTCAAGAGGCCTTGAAATGATATGATTTCTTTTCTTCATAGAAATCACTCGTTGTTAATCGGAAACTTTCGCATAACCCCATGATTTATCTCCAAGCTGCAGTTGCTCCGATTGATTCGGTGCTTGAGCGACGGATAACAGCAATGTTCGCATTGGAGATATCCATGGTTTTTCTGGAAAAGGTATCGCCCCTTTCTTCAATAACTGACTATTTCCCTTCGGTATATTCCCATTTACTCGAACAAAAATAGGGATACCTCCATCTCTGCGAAGTTCCTCGATCGCCCCGGCCCAGGTTCCGCCTGTATTGTATGAAGAACTCACAACGAGACCAAATTCCGCAAAAGCATAGATATACTTATTCCGACCCATTGCGTTGCCAATGGTAAACCGTGCCTCCGGCTGATAGGGGGACACAAGAACAAGGCGTTTGTCTCGCAATGCCTGACGGTATTTACCGGCTACAGCGGCTTTCTGTAATCCGTCCGAAAGCACCCCGACGACTGTCCCCCTTTCCTGTAACGCGGAGATCATTGCTTCCTGATCGACACCGCGAGCACCCCCGGAAACAATCTGCATGTCATCGCGCGCGGCGGCCCTGGCCACCGCGGAAGTAAATTCTTTAGCTTCAGTATCAAAATTTCGTGATCCCACAATGGCAAGACCGCCTTTGGAGAGGAGTTCGTGATTTCCTGCCCCGAAAAGGATCGGCGGTGCGGATTGCTTGAGCCGATCGAGCAGAATCTTCGGATAATTTGCATCGCTCCGGCTTAATATCCATAATCCCTTGTTAAGCCATTTCTCCATGGCTAACGCCAGAGTCGCCCCCCTTTCAAGCAATGTTTTAACCCGTGCAAGATCGAGCTGTAAATCCGCTGCTTTCTGTAACCGTTCACGACCGACAGGTGTGACCAGATCTCCCGGCCTCATCTCGTTTTCTTTAAGCCACCTGACAAGAATATTGTATTCTCTTGTGGTCAGTGGATCGGGCAAACCGTTCCCTGACTTTTTCCCGAATCGGCCGCAGAGAAGCAGGATAACCTTGGAATCTTCGGTTAGCTGTTGAATATTCAAATTATCGCCTCGAACTGTTCACAATGTATTCAAAGCAAGGGCTAATGGAAATACAGCCGGACAACCGGCCCGGCGCAAAAGTGCTGAAATCACCGTAAAAGTCCATCTGGAGTCTACCATATCATCAACCAGGAACACCGGTCCTTTCGGCATGGAGGAGTCATTATCTATTCCAAAAACACCATCCAGATTTCGGGCCTGCTGAAAACTATTCAGCATCTCTTTCTGCGGTCGATTCTCTTTCAGCTTCCTAACACACGGGATAAAAGGGATATGGAGCTGTCCAGCAAGCCGAGCCGTAAAATCCGGAACGAGTTCCGGATGTTTTATCGACGGAACGCACGTTAGCCAGGTGGGGAACGGATCCGGTTTCCATTCCTCGATCATCTGAAGGCAGCCATCGATCAGGTCATCCGGGAACCGGCCGGCACTGTACTTCCCATCACGAACCATCTCACCCCATCCTGCATCACCCCAGAGTGACAGAGCCCGGCCGGGTTGCGCCATCAAGTCATCTGTGATCTTTCCGCAGAATCCGTAGTTTTCCAGCGCACCGGCTTTCCATTGTTTTCGCGGACTGATTTCCTGGTGACTTCGACGCAGGAAAAGACCTGCCTGATTGGCAATCTCCGGTGTTATCGACTCCGGCAGAAGTGGAGCGCCGATGCAGTTCGCGCACTTGCCACACTCCTGTGGGGAAGGATCATCCAGCGCCTGGGCCAGGAACTGCATCAGACATCGGGTTGTTTTCATATACTCCAGCATTTCCAGTTGTTCTGCCTGGCGCAACTTACATAACTGCTCTATTCTCTTCGTGTCGAGATGATACTCTATCGGTGTCGCGTGCCAACGCGGGCCCTGCTTATCAACTGGAGATGGGCTCTCGACTGAGAGAAGTTTCAGCACCTTCTCAATATCCCGCCAGGTAAGATTGAGTTTCTTCTGCAACATGATAACCGAAAGGCCATCGTCTGCCTCATTAAGAGCACGGAGTACAAGGCTTACATGCGCCTGAGGCGGAAAAGCCGTACGGATGAAATAATCCGTGATGTCTTTATCCTCATGCCCGCTGAGAAGAATTCCATAGGCCTCATCTACCGCCCGGCCCGCACGACCGACCTGCTGATAATAGTGAACTACCGAACCGGGCCGCTGGAAATGAATCACGAAGCCCAGGTCAGGTTTATCAAAGCCCATGCCGAGAGCAACCGTGGCCACGAGAGCTTTGATCTCGTTATTGATAAGCATCTGCTCCAATTCCTCACGGCGGCCGGTTGCCTTTTCCGTGCCATCGACCCTCGAATGATAGGCGATGGCGTTGATACCTTTAAGCTGAAGCCACGCCGCCACCCTTTCCGCGTCTCTGATAGTCAAAGTGTAGATGACCCCGCTTCCGGGAAGGTTCGGCACCTGTTCAGCCAGCCAGGCCAACCTTGCCGGCTGACCAGGCAGCCAGATATTCTGAAGTTTCAAGCTTTTCCGGACCAAAGGTCCGCGCCCGACATTAAGATTACCCAGTTGTGCCGCGACATCATTTACCACCCTCGTGTTCGCCGTCGCCGTGGTGGCAAGAACGGGAATGTTCGACGGCAATATCTGCAGGACTCTCACTATCCGGCGATAATCAGGACGAAAGTCGTGCCCCCAATCTGATATACAATGGGCTTCGTCAACAACAAAGAGACCGATCCGATCGGCGACCGGAAGCAGCATATTTTCGCGGAAATCGTCATTCGCGAGACGTTCCGGAGAAATGAGCAGAATATCAACATCGTCTTTCAATAGTCTGTCCTTGACTTCCTCCCAGTCATCCCGGTTGCTTGAGTTGATCGTGGCCGCCTTGACAGCCAGCCGGTCCGCAGCCAGGATCTGGTTTCTCATGAGAGCAAGAAGCGGTGAGATAAGAAGAGTCACTCCGGCGCCGGCATTCCGGAGCAATCGGGTCGCCAGGAAATAGACCATGCTCTTCCCCCAGCCCGTCCGTTGGACAAGAAGCAGTCTCTCCCGCCGAAGAAGGCTTTGAATATATTCCCATTGGCCCGGTCTAAATCCTGCAGCGGGATCATCAAGAGCTATTCGGAGATATCTCAAGGCTTCATCTTTCATGAGATAGGGTAGTAATCCCGGATCATTCGCGGGCAAAATATTTTTATCAGGCCGGCGGGAGCCGTTCAATGAGAAACAAGAAAACAAGAGAATCCCGCATTATAGCAAATGGGAAGGGATGTGTCAGGAGGGAAATGAATGGGGAATTGGGAAGCGTGGTTTATCCCCCTTCGGGGGACATCCAGCATCGAACGTCGAACGGAGGCAGCGGCTGGGATCGGGCTTATAAAGCCCTCCCACAGACGCGCAGAGCGCAGAACGGGGCTGTAAATTCTAAGTTCCGAGAAGTAACGACCGCCCCCTGATTCCTTATTCAACAACACTTACATATTTACTGAGCGCCATGCTCAAGCCGGCCCGGGCCCAGTTCAGGGGTACGATCGGGGAGGGGAGCCAGAACTTGTTGCCATCGATTACCACCGTGTTGATGCTCTCGGGGGGCACTCCGGCCGTACCGGTCCGGCCGTCCGCGGTAATGCCAGCTCCCGTGATCTGCCCGAGGGCCCGTTTCAGATGTACCGTCGCCTGAAAGATGTCCTGGCGCCGGAGTTCAGGATCGCCGGTTATTTCCGCCAGGTGAAGCCGGGCCAGGGCCAGGAGGCTATCGAAGAACCACTGGGCCTCGGTATCCGGGATCAGCCGGCTGAGACGCCAGAGAAAGTCGTTCTTCGATGACGTGTCCCCCGTCAGAGCCGGCATGTCTTTTTCCTCCCCGGCAGGAGGCTTGATCCAGTAGTTTCCCGACTGGTAACTGTCGCGTTCATACCGGAGTGTCCCGCAGGGGCGGATCAGCCCTTCCACGATCAGCAGGGCCTTTCTCATCTCCTCCTCACTCAACCCCTGGAGGGGGGACGGCTGGATGAGAAAGATCAGGGCGCTGTCGGCCAGACGGAAATGGATGTCCTCAGGGGGGTAATCGGGGGACTCGCCGCCGAGCATGAGCTGCCGTTTTACAGTTTTCAGCCCGGATCCAATCAACTCGTTGAGCGCGGCTTCCGTCCATTGATCCGCTACCTCCTTATCCGCCTTTTTCAACAGGGCCGTAAACTTATCCTTAAACGGTTTGGCGGCGGCGGACGGATCCCGGCAAAGGAGGTCTCTCCAGACCTGGAGCGAACGGGTCGCCAGCCCGATACTGGAGGTGTTCTTCCGCGGGAGTTCTTCCCAGGCGCCGGCGTCTTCATAATCAAAGAACTTGATCCGATTCAGAAAGAGGGGATAGAGGCTGAGGACTTCCAGCCGCCCGGCCGTCAGCTGATCTTCCCCGATCCGTCCCCCGGCCAGAGCCTCGCCGAGCGCGGTGAAGAAGATGCCGTGGGCGTCGATCTGGCGGTGGTTCCAGACCTGGGGTTTGCCGTCCACCATGACGTCGCCCAGATCGGGAGAGCTCCCGTCGAACCGGACGTGGGGCATTGCCATCTGATCCAGGGAGAGCGCGGGGTCGGCGATGACGCGGCGGAAACGCTCGATCTGGGGGGCGGTCGCGTAATAATCCCAGAGGGCCAGAAGCAGTCTTTCCGCATCGGCCTTCCGGGCGGGGTTCTCCAGGAAAGAGTAGTAGACCCAGACATTGTCTCTGACCCAGATCGCGTTGTAGTTGGTGTCGTCCTTCCCGCCTTCCCCGGCCCGAATCGCCGCCGGCGCGAATCCTCTCTTGTTTAACGTGATCTCCAGGGAGGGCTCCAGGGCATCCGAGATCTTCTGGAGGAGCGGCCGGGCCAATCCCTGCTTCACCCACCCGGCGACTTCGTCGTTGAAGACGGCAATGAACTCACCCTCGGGAGAGAGGACCTGCCGGACGGGGGCGCCGGAAGAGAGATATTGCTTTACTCTCGCAGATCCGGCTTCCTCCCCGACTTTCTGCTGCGCCGGCGCCAGGACGGGATAACCGCCGCCGAGACCGCAGAGAAAAAGAGTAAAAATAAATACGCAAAACTTTTTACTTTTCATGGGATAAGACCCTCCTTCGGCCTTTAGGAGCCTGTCCCGATTTATTCATAAATTGAATGGGGGGGCAAAACCGGCAGCCTCTTTCTGCTGTCGGCCATAATGCGCGGCCAGCTTTTTCATATATGGTTCAATGTGGGTGAAATACTTATACAGCCCGCGGCAGAGATAATTCAGTCCCGGTTCATCGTCAGCGGCGCGGATAAACCTGTTCCTGGGGCAACCGCCGTTGCAAACGAAGAGGAAACGGCAACGGAGGCATTGCCGGGGCAGCGAGCGGCTCTTGGCTGATCCGAACTCCCGCTGCCGGGGTGAGAAGGCCATCTCCGCGAGGGGTTCTTCCCTGATGTTGCCGAGCCGGTACTCGGGATAAACATAATGATCGCAGGAGTAGACACTGCCGTCATGCTCCAGGGCGAGCCCATGGCCGCAGACGGGCGCCTGGCAGCAGATTGACGGCGGCATTCCCATCCACCGGCCCAGAGCAGCCTCAAAGAGATAGACGAATACCCTGCCGACGTCCTTCCGGTACCACTCGTCGAATATCCGGCAGAGAAAGGTCCCGAAATCGTCCGGATCAACAGACCAGTCGGTCACTATTGAATCGGGCGAGCCCGGCCGGGACGCCGGGGAGCCGGCCAGGGGGAGCGAATCGCTCTCCCCTAACCCGGGGGCAACCCGGGCGAAGTTTCCGGGCTCGACACAGGGGATAAACTGGATCCGGGTGGATTTCAGCACATCGCGGAGGAAGCGGTATACCCGCAGGGGTTCCCGGGCATTCTTCCGGTTGACAACCGTGAGGCTGTTGAAGGTGACCCCGTGTTTCCCGAGCAGGCGTCCCGCGGCGAGCACCCGGTCGAAAGTCCCCTCTCCCTTCTTGTCCACCCGATAGGTGTCATGGAGATCACGAGGACCGTCTATGCTCAAGCCCACCAGGAAGCCGTTCTTGCCTAAAAATTCTCCCCACTCATCATCCAAGAGAATGCCGTTGGTCTGAAGATCATTTTCAATCCGGATGCCGGGTTGGCGGTATCTCTTCTCAAGAGCGACAACTTTCCGGAAAAAATCCAGGCCCCGCAGCGTGGGTTCCCCCCCCTGCCACGAGAAGACGATCTCTTCGGCTTCCTGCCCTTCAATGTACTGCCGAATAAATTTTTCCAGCAGGTCGTCCGGGAGGCGCCATCCGGTGGCGGTCTCGAGGAGACGCTCCTTGCTGAGATAGAAGCAGTACGTGCAGTTTACATTGCAAACCGGGCCGATCGGCTTGATCATTACGTGGAAACACTTCATCCCCGCTTCCGGCCTTGACACTTGTCCATCGATGTTCACGCTCCCTCACACTGTTAACAACCAGCCCGAACCAGGTCCTGGACGGACGCCGGTTATCAATCCATGCCCTTGGGCGGGAGCGGGTACGGCCTCGTTTCGAGGCCCGAAAGTTCCTGCCCGATATCCTCGCCGATCTCTTCCCGGATCAGCCGGTTGAGCTTTTCGTTCATTTCCATGATCAGGTCTTTGTATTTTTCCGGCTCCGCCGCCAGGTTATGCATCTCCTCCGGATCCTTCTCGAGGTCATATAATTCAAGATCGTTCAACCCGAGCAGATCATTCCAGGTCTGGGGAGTGTTGTGCTGCCGGGGAGCGAAGTAACGGGTGAATTTGTAGCGCCCGTCGATAACAGTCCGGAGGTTGCCCCGTTTCATCAGGTCGAGTTTCACTCCTTCCTTTTCGAGCTTTTCCCGGGCGTCTTTATCCTCCAGGGTCTTGAACGCCTTCTTCACGAAGCCGGCATCGACGGTCATGAGCTGGTCGTCGGCAAAGAGCGCCCCCTCGCGAACCGCATGTGCCGGGGCCGTTTCCGGGTCGGCGAGCAGTTTCGAAAGATCCCTGCCCGGCACCTCCGCAGTAATGGCTGATTTCTTCGCCAAAGAGACGCCGCTCAGGCCCACCATAGTCGGCATGATGTCCGCATGTGACGTGACGGCGTTACACTCTTTGCCGCGCGGGCCATCCGGGTGCACGATGATGAACGGCACGTGGATATTTTCCTCGTAAGCGGTGGGGCCTTTCCCGCGCAACTGACCGTGGACCCCGCCCATTTCGCCGTGATCGCTGGTGAAGACGATGATCGCATCTTCAGTAAGCCCGAGTTCCTCCAACTCGTCGAGGACACTCAGCATGTGGTTGTCCACATCCTGGATGCAATTTAAATAGTAGTCCTGGAAACGTTTCCAGGATGCTTCGTCGGGGGTAATTGTACCCAGGAGCGAATTCCAGGCCTCGAAATATTCCTGGTGGGCGGCGGGACGTCCCTTCGCATCCAGGGGCTGAAAGAGGCTTTTCGGCAGCGGGTAATCGTGTTTCTTCCGATATACCGAATTTCCCGGCGAACGGCTGACCTCTATCGATAGATTACCGGTATCCTGCAGATTAACACCGGGGGGATCGGCATCGGCATACATGATGTCATGGGGGTTGACGAAGCTCACTACCAGGAACCAGGGCTGTTTTTTCTTCCGTAACTCCTCTCCCTTGCTTCGCAGCCAGTGAACCGCGGCCGCGGCGATCAGGCCGTCATCGCAATACCCTTGAAGCGTATTTCCGATCACATCGCCGATCGGGTTGAAGCTGGAGAAACCATACTCTTCCATAGCGTCGGCATAGTTCTTTTCAGGATCGGTTTTCTCGAACTCTTTGGTCAGGTGCCATTTCCCTATGTACGCTGTGTAGTAGCCGGCTTCCCGCATCTTGTCGCCGATGGTGGGAATATCCGGGGAAAGGCTCTTTATCCAGGGGAGCTCGATATTGTCGAACATCTTGTTATTCGGCACCTGCTGCCCGGTGTAGAGGACGGCCCGGGAGGAGGTGCACATCACCGAGGCGACGTAGTGTCTGTTAAAGGTGACACCGGCCTTTTTTAATCGTTCCCGGGCTTCGTAGTCGGTGTCCCGGGGATACTGCTGGAAGTATTTCTCCTGGTCGGTGGTGATGAAGATGATGTTATGCGAGTTTTGAGATGTATCACCCTCTCCCGATGTGCTTTTCCCCGGCTGGTCCGAAGAAGCAGTAACTAAAGACCCGGCGCCGAAAGCTGCCATCCGGCAACCCAGCAACACCGCACCAGCCCCGGCCCATCGTATGAGATAATAAAGCATTGCTTTCTTAATCGCACCGGTCATTCCAGCCTCCTTTTCGAGGCGACCAGCCGTACCACCAGTTTGACAACTTCCTCCAGGAGCAGCACCCCCGCGGCGAAGCCCAGGCAGAGAACCCACTGTCTCAGAGAGAGCCCGGTCGTCCGGAAAATTTCTCGCAGCAACCTGGTTTCGGTGATCAGTATCATGCCCAGGATGGCCCACAGGAATGAGAACCAGAGCTTTGGGTTGGACAGCGTTTCCCGGCAAAATACACTCTTGTCCGGGTAACGGAGGTTGAGCGCCACCGCTATATGGGCATAGGCGAAGACCGTCAGCGCCATGGACTGGGCGACCGCGGCCGAGCCGTACAGTCGCACCGCCAGCTGCCGGGTTACCAGGGCGGCGGCCGCCATCAGGAAGCCGGCGCACAGGATCTGAATGCCGGTCACGATATCGATAATGGGCTGAGCGGCGGGACGGGGCTTCCGTTTCATCAGCCCCGGGGTGGGGGTGTCCATCCCCAGGGCCGCGCCGATCGGGGCCAGATCCCCGAAGTGAATCCATATCACCTGCCAGGGATTGAAGAGGGCGACGCCGGCGAGCGCCCCGGCGCCGAGGAACCCGAGGATGAACCCGATCAGATTCGACATTTGCAGGCGGATATACTTCATCAGGTTATCGTAAATGACGCGCCCCTCCTCGACCGCGGTGACGATGGTACTGAAATTATCGTCGGCCAGAACCATGGCTGCCGCGCCCCGGGAGACGTCCGTGCCGGCGATCCCCATCGCTATCCCGATGTCGGCGGTCTTCAGCGCGGGAGCGTCATTGACCCCGTCTCCCGTCATGGCCACGATATCGCCCCGTGCCTGCAGGACCTTCACCAGGCGGACTTTATCTTTGGGGGCGACACGGGCGACCACGCCGATTTCATCTATCCGGGCATTGATTTCAGCGTCGCTCATTTTCTCGAATTCCGTCCCCGTGACGACACTCCCTTCGATACCCAGCTCCCGGGCCACCGTGGCGGCCGTAACGGCATGGTCCCCGGTCACCATCCGCACCCGGATCCCCGCGCTCTGGCATTTATCTATCGCCTCCTTCACCTCCGGACGGGGAGGATCGATAATCCCGACCAGGCCGAGCAGGGTCAGGTCACGGACCTGGTTGAGCAGGGGGGCGCCGGGATCGAATGTCCCGGGATCCAGATCACGCCGGGCAACGACCAGTTCCCGCAGCCCCTGCCGGGCGAGAGAATCGATCTCATCGAGTATCTGTTTCCGCACCTCTCCGGTGATCGGCCGCACTTCGCCGTCCCAGGCGCGGACATACCCCGAACGATCGAGCAGCCGGTCCGGCGCGCCCTTCGCGTAGCACCGGATGACCTCCCGGCCCGTCTCATCGGTAATCCGGTGGAAAGTCGCCATCAGCATGTATTCCGAGTCAAACGGCAGCACGGCGGCCCGGGGATACTGATTCCTCGTCTCCTCGATGTTGATCCCGTTCTTCGCCGCCAGCACGACCAGGGCGCCCTCGTTCGGGTCGCCCGCGCATTTTCCGTCCCGCACGGAGGCATCGGAACATAACACCATCGGCATCAGGACCGAATCGATGTCCCCGGCGGACCGGCCTCCGGTCCGCTCGATGACGCCTTCCCTGCCGTACCCGTGGCCGGTAACGTGGTAGGAGGCTCCGGGCAGGACCAGCGTCTCGACCATCATCTGGTTCATGGTCAGGGTGCCTGTCTTATCCGAGCAGATCGCGGACGTGGAACCGAGCGTTTCCACCGAAGGGAGCCGTTTGATAATGGCATTGCTCTTTGCCATGGCCACCATCCCCATGGAAAGAATCGATGTGACCACGGCCGGAAGCGCGTCGGGGATGGCGCCGACCGCCAGGGCAACGCCGAGACGGAACAAGACGTCAAACGGCTGGCCCCGGGATATACCCAAAACCAGAACGCTTCCGAAGGTAACCGCGGCCATGATCACGATAACCCGGGTGAGCTGATCGATCTGCCGGGTGAGCGGGGTTTCTTCTTCCTTCGCCTCCCGCAGCATGTCCGCGATCTGCCCGACATGGGTGGCCATCCCGGTTTCGGTCACCATCATCTCACCACGACCCCGGGTCACGTTCGTGTTCATGAACATCATGCTGGTGCGGTCACCAAGCGGGACATCTTCGGAGACGACCGGGTCGATCCTTTTCAGCACGGGCACGCTTTCTCCGGTCAACGATGATTCCTCCGCTTCCAGTGTCGCCGCGGCGATCAGGCGCCCGTCGGCCGGCACCCGGGCGCCCTCGCGGACGAGCACGATGTCCCCCGGGACTATTTGCGCGGCCGGGATCGAGATCACCTCCCCGTTCCGCCTCACCGTGGCCTCCGAGATCAGCATCTGCCGGAGAGCATCCACGCTGCGCCGGGCCTTGCTTTCCTGGACTATTCCCAGTACGGCGTTGAACAGGGTCACGCAGAAAAGCAGCCCCGCGGTCGAGATGTCGCCGATGACAACACTGACGATCGCCGCCCCCAGGAGCACCGCCTGCATGAGCGGCCGGTACTGGTTCAGAAACGCCTTGAGGACCGATTCCTTTCCGGCTTCGACCAGCTCATTCGGTCCCCATCTCTCCAGGCGGCGGGCGGCTTCAGCCGCGGTCAAACCGGCGGCAACATCCACCTGCAGCAATCGCGCGCATTCCTCGGCGCTGAGAGAATACCAGGCGGCTGCCGGCTTCCCGGGAGCCGCGGCCGCCGCTGAAGCAGCAGCAGAGCCTGTTTTCTTTTCACTGTTCATGGCCTTGAGCTCCTATGTTGATTGTCATCCCTCCTCCGCCGTCACCATCCCCGGTTCTTCCGGGGAAGAGAGCCGGGGAGGGTGGGGCGCCGCCGGCAATTCAGGGCCCATCATCTAAAAGGCGAAAAAGCCGCGGATCCCGTTGAGGACGCTGGTGACCGCGACCGAGGCCAGGATCAGGCCCATGATCCGGCTGACCACGCTCGCTCCCGACTCCCCGATCACCCGCAGGATCCGCCGGGCCAGGAGCAGGAGGAGAAGCTGGATCGCCAGAACCGCCAGGATGACGCCGGTGGTTTGCATCTGGTGGAAGATCGAAAAACGGTGATTATCGGTGAGGAGGACGACGGCCATCATGGCCCCGGGAGAGGCGATCGACGGCACCGCCAGGGGAAAGACCGCCGTCTCGCCGCTGCGCTGGAGCATATCGATCTCCTCTTCCGGCTTGCTCTCCCCAAAGATCATGGTGAGGGAGAAGATGAAGAGGACGATGCCGCCGGCGATCTGGAACGCGCTCAGGGGTATGTCCATCGCCTCGAGCAGGATCTGTCCGGCGACGATGAAGAATACCAGAATGAGGGCGGCGATCGCCACCGCCCGGCAGGCGATCCGCGGGAGCTGCCCGGGGTCATGCCTCCGGGTGACGGCGATGAAAACGGGGACGGTCCCGATCGGGTCGATCACCGCCCACATGAGCACGAACGTCTGGATCAGTTCATCCATGATGACGCTCTCCTGCCCTGCCGCATCCGGCATGAATTTTTCTTTCCGGCGCCGGAGAATCAGAACCGGAAAATTCCGGGCGATTATTTTATCTTATCGGCCGGAGAGTGGAAAGGAAAATATGCAGGACCGCTGCCTGCGGCAGCTTGTGATAACGCATCGAGCATGGCGCAGAGCGGGACCAGAGACAGAGCCCCGAAATAATCGGGATGCAAGCATAAGCTCTGCCATTACAGTTATTGAAATCCCCAAGCAGCAAATTAAGATTTGCTTCCTTTCTCCGTATAATGCTATAGTAACGGGGATGAAAAAATCGGTGCTGATCGTCCCTGGTATCCTCCTGGCCCTGCTCTTCAGCGGGGTGACCGGCCCCCCGCTCCGCGGTCAGTCCCCCACCCCGCCCCCGCTGCTCATCAAGCCGGTCGTCAACCGCGAATACCTCCCCGCGGTCCTGGGGATGATCGAGGGCGCGCGGCGGTCGATCGACTTCATCCAGCTGGAGTTTCACTACGATCCCACCGTCAAGAAAATCCAGGACGCCCTGAAGGCGGCAGCGGCCCGGGGGGTCGCCGTCCGGGGGATTCTGGAGGATGATATCTCCTTCAACCCGAAAAGCAACACCTTCCTGAACCAGTTCGGCATCAAATCCACGCTCGACACCCCGAAAAAGGCGACTCACAACAAGCTCTTCATTGTCGACGGGGAGAAAGTTCTGATCGGTTCGACCAACCTCTCCGGAAACTCGATCGACAACAACAACGAATCCAACGTGTACGTCGAGGACGCGCGCCTGGGCGCCTTCTTCACGGCCTACTTTGAAAATTTGCTCAAGGACAGTTTCGCCGAGCCGGAGCTGGAGACCCTGGAGATCCCGGGGATCCGGACCGTCGTCAACCGGCAGCATTTCGACGCCCTGCGGGGGATGCTGGACGGCGCCCGGAAGAGAGTCCGGGTCCTGATGTACGGGATGAAGTACTATACCGGCCAGTACGCGGCCGACTCCAGGACCAACCGCCTGATCGACGCCCTGATCGATGCCCACAAGCGCAGCGTGGACGTGAAGGTCATCCTCGACCGGAGCAACTACAACCAGACCCTGAACCAGATCAATAAAGCCACCCGGACATACCTGGAAGCGGGAGGGGTGGAGGTCCGCGAGGACCCGGAGGCGGTCACCACCCACGCCAAGGTCGTGATCGCGGACGACCGGGTGATGATCGGGTCGGCCAACTGGGGTTACCTGGCCATGGACATCCGGAACGAATCGAGCCTGATCGTCTCCGACCCGGCGACGGTTTCCTTCTTCGAGGATTACTTCATGAAGATCTGGGGGGAGAGCGCCCCGGTCCCGCCCTCACCCCCTAATTTAACAGACGATTGAATGTGATGGAATAGGATAAAAAATCTTCTTTATAATCGACTGTATGGGATTTTTTATACATAAAATCAAATTCATTCTTGAACTTAGCGACTTCGGCGCAATTCATTCAGCCGCGAATCTCGTTAATATCCACTAAGGCAAAGCCCGAGTCGAACAGCATCATCTGAGCATCCGCGGTGTTCGAGAACCTGATCCGGCACTCCGCCGCCGGGCTTATTCTCGCCTGTTGTTTTCCTCAGTGCCCCGGCGTCTTCTCGGCGGACAGCCGCGGCGGCGGGGGATTCTCTCTTCCAAAAGCTGTCTGATCGCGTCCTGAGCCGATGGCTCGATAAACCGCTTCGGGAGAAAGAAGTACGCCGCGGGGCTGAGGTAGAGCAGGAATGTGTGTCTGGACTCCCTGAATCCGCTGAACGTGTCCCAGTGAGTGACGACCGGGTTTCCTTCATCATCCTCGGCGTGGAACCCGGCGACGTTCAGGCTGTAGGTCTTTTCTCCCCGGTGAGCGGACGGCGTCTGCTCCCAGTGACGCCGGAGATGGGTTCGCAGATAGATGGGACGTAAAACCACGGCATAGATGATAACCAGCCCCGGGACAAGATAGGCCCGGGTAACCAGGCTGATGATAACCGCCATAATCACCAGAATAGACACGATCGCCAAAGTGCGGCGGCGGGAATGGTATCGCTCCGCCTGGAGGTAGTCCTTGAAACCGGATTGGCCGGTGACGGTTATCATCTCATTACAACCGTTGATCCTCTATATTCCCCTGTAAGAATCGCCCGACTGTTCCCTTCCAGTCTTCCGGGAAGCGGGAAAGATACGGATCATGCCCGGTCCCCGGGAACTCCTTGAAAAATTTCGGCGCCGGGACGGCGGCAAAGACTCTTCTCCCTTCTGCGACTCGAGCCCTCGGATCATCGGATCCGTGGAGAAAGAGAATCGGGCAGGAGACCGCCTCCGCGTAATCAACGGGATTATGTTCGAACCCGCTGAAGCCGTTCTGTTTTCCGCCCCAGTATACAATGAGTTCCGCTCCGGGAAAAGAGGGAATCCCCATCGAGTCAAACCGATTTCGAACGGTGTTCAGCATCGTGTCGAAGACGGACTCGACAATCACCGCGTCGGGCTTAATTCCTAGGCTGTGAACGGCGCGCAGGATGGCAGCCGATCCCATGGACCGGCCGAAGAGAATCAACCGGGAGAAAGACAGGTTCTCCCGCGCGTAGCGCACCGCCGCGGCCACATCCTCGGCCTCATCGAACCCGAAGGTCGTGTACGATTCCGATGATTCCCCGGACCCCCGGAAGTCAACCAGCAGAATGGAGAGGCCGAGTTCCTGGAAGGCTCTTGCCTCGGGCAGCAGGGAAGACTTCTCCCCGGCATAACCGTGGAAGAGGATACAGAGAGCGCTTCCATTCTGGACCGGGCAATACCAGGCGCCGAGTTCAATACCCCCCGGGCAGGGGATTCTGAGGCTTTGGCATCCCGCTTCCAGCGACGATGATACCCCCGTCACCCGGGGGCGGGGCGCGTTGATACCGAAGAAGAGCACATCCAACTTCCGACCGAGAGTCAATCTCTCGGGGCTGGGCGTGCGCGGCCCTCCTCCTGAATAGTGCATCATGGTCCGGGCGTGATTGTAGGCGAGGAGATTGAGCGCCAGAAAACCCGCGATCAATATTTCGATAACGATCAGCATTATCCGTTTCGATTTCCTACTCATGGGCTGCCGTAATTGAATGTGTATGGCACCGGCAACGCGGCCGACGGGGCCCGGGGGGCAGTTGAACCGCGCCGGGCTGACGATAGCCGCCATGATAACCGGAATAGACACGACCACGGTGGCGCGACCATTAGGCCTGGTTCAGGCAGCGCTCCGCCGCGACGAGGATCGGGTCTTCGCATTCCCGGGCGCTATTTCGCGGCAATCGCGGAGATCTCCACCAGGACATCGCGCGGCAGACGCGCCGCCTGGACAGTCGCCCGCGCGGGCGGCCTGTTCTTGAAGTAGGCGCCGTATACGGCATTCATCCCGGTGAAGTCGTTCAGATCCTTGAGAAAGACCGAAGTGGACACGACGTCATCCATCGTCATGCCGTTCGCGGCCAGCACCGCCTGGAGGTTCTCCAGCACCAGCCTGGTCTGGTCCTCGATGGAGCCGGTATTCAGCTGGTTGGTCCGGGGGTCGATCGGAATCTGCCCGGCCAGGAACAGCAGGTTGCCGAACTTGATGGCCTGCGAATAGGGCCCGATCGCCGCCGGGGCCGCCGCGGTGGAGATCACTTCCTTGGCGAGGCGGGCGGCGCAGCCGGCCAAGCCGAGAGCCAGGAAGACCGCGGGCGCCGGCTTCAGAAGCCGAGATCTCCAAAAGCGCATCGCATTTCCACTTTCTGCCATGGCAGGTGTGCTGCGCCACAACTTCCGCATTAATGTCGCGCGGAGATCGTTTCTTCCGGTATTGATCGTAATCATGGGTTTAACTCTACCCGCTTTTTAAAACGCTGCAAAGAAAGAAATTCTTTCTACTTTATTACCAAGAAAATAGCGGTTTAATGAGTTGAAATCGGGAGGCCTAAAATATAAAATTCCGCCCGGGCGAAGAAGTACCGCACACTCATCCTTGAATACGTCAAGGACTACGTGCCTTTGAACCAGTTTGCCGCCTGACCATGGATACAGAACCTCTCATCCCGAAGCATGGCGGTTACCGGAAACTGAAGAGTTTCCAGGTGGCGCAACTGATCTATGACGTCACGGTGCGGTTCTGCGACCGGTACATCGACAGGCGCAGTCGTACCCGCGACCAGATGGTGCAGGCGGCCCGATCGGGCGTGCAAAATATCGCCGAAGGGAGCCAGGCCTCGGGAACCTCGAAAAAAACCGAGATCAAGCTCACCAACGTGGCACGGGCCAGCCTGGAAGAGCTGCGGCTTGACTACGAGGATTTTCTGCGCCAGCACGGCCTGCCGATCTGGGATCGCAACGATCCCCGCCGGCAAAGCCTGATCGACCGCCGGTGTGCCACTGCCGATGAAGTGGCGGCCTGGGTGCGGGAAGAGCATGATTGTGGACGAGGTGGACAGAGTGGACCCGGTGGACAAAGCTTATCTACCCCGTCCACCAAGTCCACCCCGTCCACTTACCCCGAACTTGCCGCCAACGCCGCACTGGTGCTGCTGGCGGTTGCCTGCAGCCTGCTCGACCGCCAACTCGCCGCACAGGCTAAGGCGTTTGAAACCGAGGGCGGCTTCACCGAGCGCCTCTACCGCGTGCGCTCAGAAAAGCGCTCAGCGCACCCTCCGTCCACCCGGTCCACCAGGTCCACCCCGTCCACTAAAGATTGAGGAGATTCATGCTCGACACCGGCACCAAACGCCGCATCGACACCGCCCGCGACATCCGCCCCGGCTTCGACCTTGCCGGTGTCGCCGATCGTCCAGAGAGCGGCAGCATCCGCACGCTGCCTGAGGCGCTGAAATACGTGAACAGAGCGGCTTTTATCTTTCTCATAGCCTTATTTCTCGACGCCTGCGGGGCTGAAGAAGCCCTGGATGAAGGGCCGCCGCTCACCCGGCCGGAGATCAGGGCGGGGGCGGTGAGGCGGCTGAGCCAGACGGAGGCGGGAGGCTACCGGACGGTCCGGGAAGGAGAGCCGGGTCCCGGGATCCTCCTCACCTTCCCGCCCGTGGAATATGCGGAGATCCCCGAGGGGGCGGTCCGCCTGGCCGGGCGCGTTGAGCCGGAGGTCGGGGTACTGATTAACGGCGAACCGGTAACGGTCTATCCCACCGGCTCTTTTGCCGCCCTCGTCCCGCTTGCCCCCGGGGAGAATACCGTCACGGTCGCCGCCCGCGATCCCGGCGGGGAGACCGCCTATCCCCTGAAGATCACCCGGAAGAAAGATCAATCCCCCGCCGCCGCCAAGCTCACCCCCTTCAAACACCCCCGGTCCGGCCGGGTCATCAAACCTAACGCCGCCCTTTACCTGATCCCGGAGGGAGCCCGGCTCTTCACGCTTTTAGAAGGCGCGGTCCTGCAAGCAACCGGCCGGGAAGGCAACCACCTCCGGGTCGATTTAGGGGGCGGCCTCACCGGCCGGGTTCTCCGTGATGAGGTCGAGCTGGGGCAAAACGCGCCGGAGGAACCGTTCCGGGTCGGGGACGTGGAGTTCGATCTTGCCCGCTCCCGGGCCCGGTTCGCTCTTCAGACCGCGGTCCCGGCCCGGGTGGAGTATCTTTCGCCGGACAAATGTGATCTGATCTTCTACAACGCGGTGGCGGACACCCGGACAATCAACCTGGGCGACTGGGAGGGGTCCTGCACCTGGACCCAGGACGTCGACGGGCAGGCGGTCTTTCACCTCCGGGGCGGTCTTGACTTTTACCGGTGGTCGCTGGAGTGGGAGAACGGCGGGTACAGTTTCCGCTGGGCCGGCCCGCCGGGAAAGGGGAAAAAGACCACCGTCTGTCTCGACCCCGGACACGGCGGAGAAAACCGGGGGGCGGTCAGTTCGGGCGGGATCGCGGAAAAGGAGGCCAACCTGCGGCTGGCCAGGCGGGTGGCCGAGCGGCTGCGGCAGAAGGGGATCACCGTCGTTCTGACCCGGGAGGACGACCGCACGGTCGGCCTCGACGAGCGCGTCGGCAGCGCGCGCGAAAAGCAGGCCGATCTCTTCCTCTCGCTCCACTTCAACTCGGTCGACCTCGACCGCGACCCCCTGGATTCAACAGGGTGCACAGTCTTCTTTTACCACCCCCCCGCCCGGGAGCTGGCCGGCGATATTTACCGGTCCTTGAAAAAGACCGGCCTGGCGGGACGCGGGGTCCGCCGGCAGAGCCTGGCCGTGATCCGACCGGCCGACCTGGTGGCGGCCCTGGTCGAGGTCGCCTACCTGTCGAACCCGGATGACGAGGCCCGGGTGATGGACCCCGCCTTCCGGGAGAAGGCCGCCCGGGCGATCGCCGACGGCGTCCTTGAATACCTGGAAAAATAAATCAATGTAATATGGTTTTCCGGTACGGTATCATAATGTGAATCGTTGACATCGCATTCCCCCCGCTCTATTATTTAGCAGCATAAATATTGAGTACCCTGATGTCAGTAGCGGCAGCCTTTAGAGGCTGTCCGATAATTTGGATTTTAGGCATTTTAGAGGTCATTGCGAGGAGCGCAGCGACGAAGCAATCTCATCATTTTGGATAAGAGGTGGTTATGAATGAAAAAATAGATTGCTTCGCCCCTTCGGGGCTCGCAATGACATTTTAGGGTTTACCGGACAGCC
>JAZDIV010000012.1:0-29313 GCA_043804695.1 PVC group bacterium
CGGTCCATAATTGTATGGACATGTCATTGCGAGGAGCGAAGCGACGAAGCAATCTCAACTCTATGCACAGCAAGAGATTGCTTCGCTGCGCTCGCAATGACCGCAATCGTTGATGTAAATACTACAACGGTCGGATTAATATCAATGACGAACCGGACCCTGCCGTTAGTACGATCCAAGAGCCGCCACGATCGGAGGCCGGGAAAAGATTCTGAAGGAGTGTACGATGACCACCCTGCAGCTGCCGAAAAAGATACTGAACCCCGCGCTTGAAAAACTGTGTGATGAACTCACTGAAATCCCGGGCCGCGCGGCAACATACAAGCAGATGGCCCGGATCCTGATCGGGATGGAGTGCCCTCGCCTGGCGGCACGGGTGCTCCGGGCCGGTCTCGCCGAACTGCCCGACGACCAGGGCCTCCTGGAAAATCTGGCCCGGGTTCAGCAGGCGGGTGGCTACTCTACCGCCGCCACCCGGACCTGGCGACAGGTGAAGAGCCTTTTTCCGGAGAGCTTTCTCGCTTATGAAAAGCTGGAGCGTCTCTATGTCCGCTCCGGCCAGGTAAGCAGGGCGGTCAGCATGTATCACCGGGTCCAGGAAGACGACCCGCTGCAGGAGAAGAGCCTGGAGCGTCTCGTCTTTGTCTGCAAGGAGGCCATGGACGTGCCGGGGACGCTCCGGGCCCTGAAAGAACTGGTGAAGAGATACGGCGTCACCTACCGGCGGAGCCGCGACCTGGGCCGGTTTCATTTCAAGGCCGATCACTTCAAGGAGGCCGCCCGCTGGCTGGAGAAGGCTTTTGCCCTGGGAGAGGGAGACAATGACCTCCGGCTGACCCTGGCTCTGTCGTACGCCCGTCAGAAGAAATACGATCTAGCCCGGAAACAGGTCGATAGTATCCTGGCCGAGCGGCCGGACTCCTTTGCCGCCCTGATCAATCTCTGCGAGTTCGCGATCGAGGAAGGAGATCTGGAGAAGGCCGGGTCGGTCCTGGACCAGCTCGAGAATCTGTATTCCGGCAACTCACGCGTGTCTCTGGCTCGCGGAGAGATCGCCCTTCTCAGGGGAGATGCCGCCGTCGCGGAGACGGCTCTCCGCTCCGGCATCCGGGGGACGGCATATTACTACCGGTGGGAGCTGGAGCGGGGATACCGCCTCCTGGGAACCGTTCTGGCTCGAACCGTCCGGGAAGAAGAAGCTTCCTTCTGCGGGCTGCTGGCCGCTTCTCTTCATCGTGCTCCCGACGCCTACCAGGCGTTCATCACACTGGCGGAAGATAAGATCGGGCAGCGCGAGGTGATGACCGCCGCCCGGGTCCTGAAGGAACTGGCCCGGATGTTCCCCGGCAACTCGCGGGTCATCGTCGCCGAGGCCGAGGTGGATATCTTCATGGGCTATCCCTCGAAGGCCATCGAGATGCTGAATCGGCAGCTGGAACGGACGCCGGAAAAGTTCATCCGGGACAAGATCAAGGGCTACCGGGTCCTGGGGCGCGCCTACAAGAACCTGGGCGACTGGGAAGGGGCCCGGAACAGTTTCCAGCAGGCCGATCTGATCGAAGCCTCCCTCTCCTGAATTGCTTATTTAACAAAACAGGTAAAGCGTTATTTGTTAAATAAGGATTGAGATGCCCGAGTTGCCGGAAGTCGAGACGATTCGCAGAGAACTCCTCCCCCATCTGCGGGGAAAGATCATCCGGCGCGTCATCATCCCCCCCGATCCGAAAGGATGCCGTTTGCTCCGGCGCTATTCCTCCCGGGAGGGATTTATCCGTCGGCTGACCGGGAGGAAAATAATCAACGTCGAGCGGCGGGCCAAGTACCTTCTTTTTCGCCTGGACGGCGATCGGATCCTGATCGTTCACCTGGGAATGAGCGGCCAGCTGCTTCTCGGCGCCCCCCGGCGGAAAATTTCGCCGCACACCAGGCTGATCCTGCAGCTCGCCGGCGCCGTCCGCCTCTGCTTTGTCGATCCCCGCAAGTTCGGCGAGGCCTACCTCTTCTCGGAACAGGACGGTGATCGGCGGGTGAACCCCTTCTCTCTCGGCCCGGAGCCTCTTTCCAGAGGCTACCGCCCGGCGGTTCTGGAGGAAAGTTTGCGGGGGCGCCGGGGACCGGTCAAAACGGCGCTTCTCGACCAGCAGGTGATCGCCGGGCTGGGAAATATCTACACCGATGAGGCTCTCTTCCGGGCCCGGATTCATCCGCGTCGGAAAAGCTCCGGTCTGACCGGAAAGGAGATCGACCGGCTCTTCCGAAGCATCCGGGAAGTGCTGAAAGAGGCGATCCGCCTCCAGGGGACCAGCGCGGCTGATCGCCGGTATGTCACTGCCTCCGGAGAACCGGGACGATTCCAGAGCCGCCTCAACGTTTACCAGCGGAAAGGCGAACCGTGTCCCTGCTGCGGCACCCCCATCGGTACGGAGAAGATCGCCGGCCGGACCGCCCACTTCTGCCCGCGGTGTCAAAAACAGTGATCAGTAATCGGTAATCAGTGTTCGGTAAGGGGGCCACTGATTACTGATCACCGATTACCGATTACTGTTAATCATGTCCTTCCCCGGCGATCATGTCCAGGGCGTGAAGAAGAATCCCGGAAATCGCCCCCATCGACTCCCGGACGGCGCCGGGAGAGCCGGGGAGGTTGATGATCAGGCTCCTCCCCCGGATCCCGGCCACCCCCCGGGAGAGGTACGCCCGCAATGTCTTCTTTCCCCCTTCCGCCCGCATCAGCTCCGGGATGCCGGGGATGAGCCGGTCGCAGAGGAAGCCTGTCTCCTCGGGTGTGATGTCGGATGGTCCGGGTCCGGTACCCCCGGTCGTCAGGACGAGATTCGCCCTGCGCTCATTGCAGAAAAAGAGCAGTTTCTCCCGGATGGCCTCGCTGTCATCGGGGACCAGCCCGGTCGCGATCACTTCGATCCCGATCTCCCGGCAGATTGCCTGTACCGTCGGCCCGCTGGCGTCTTCCCGCTCCCCCTTCGCGCAGCTGGTGGAGACCGTGAGGACCGCGGCGGTATATTTATTTTTTCCAGTCACCGCTTTTACCTCCCGATTTTTTCAACAGTTCGATGTCGGTTATCACCATTGTCTTGTCGACGGGTTTCAGCATATCGTAGATCGTAAGCAGCGCCGCGGCGGTGCCGACCAGCGCCTCCATCTCGACGCCGGTCCGGTTCTCGGTTTTAACTGTTGTCGTCACCGATATCGCGTTCGCTTCCATCCGGAAGCGGATGTCACAGTGAGTGATGTTTAGGCTGTGGCACATCGGGATCAGGAAGGGTGTCTGTTTGGCCGCCTGTATCCCCGCGATTTTGGAGACGGTGAAGATATCGCCCTTGGGGGTCTTTCCGGACCTGATCAGAGCGATCGTCTCTTCTTTGATCAGGATCTTCCCGGCTGCTTCCGCCGTCCGCGGGGTGAGTGTCTTCCCGGAGACGTCGATCATCCTCAGATTCCCGTCTTCAGACCAATGGGACGGCCTGGCCGGAATTCCTTGATTTTGACTCATCTTTTCCTCCTTGTTTTATCTTTTCAGTTTAATTCTCTTTAGCGCTGCTCCACGGCCAATCTTCTGGTTTGTTCGCAAGTCCGGCGTTCACGGGATTCATATTAATATAGTTCTTCATGACCTCAAAATGCCGTTGATCGCGGATGAACCGATCCCAATACTCCCGTTGCCACACCCGGGAGTCATGCCGGAAGTGTTGCATCTGGGAGCGCCGCACCCCAGTGCGGCGGACATATTCATTAATGAACCGTGCCGTATAATTCTTCCAGGAGAGCACGATTTTCCCCAAAGGGCAACCATCCAGCGGTTCAATCAGTATATGGCAATGATTCGGCATAACCACCCACTCCAGGAGGCGGTAGCGTTCTCCGTCGAATCGCAGCCATGTATCCACCACACACGCGGCAACTTCCGGTTCCCGCAAGACGCAGGAGCCATGACCATTGTCAAGATAGGCCTCGACCCGGCGCCGCAGTTCAGTTTTGAGTTCCTCATCATCCCCCCCCGTTGCCGCCGCTTTGGACTGCATTTGCTCCAGCACCGCCCGAGGTAGGGAATCGGCCAGGCGATAAGTGATGTGCTGGATAAGATGGGGCGAATCAAAGTGGGGAAGGTATCCCCGCGAGTACCATCCTCGATGCTCTCTGAGGGCGTGTTCCGGAGATTTTTTCGCTTTGGTCATTGTGGCAACTATAACCTCCGAGCTGGCGCTTTATTTACCGTAACTCTCTTAGCTGCCGCACTGGGGTGCGGCGCTCCCAGGTGCGGCGCTCCCAGGTCAACCCCCAATCTCCGCCATCGTCTCGAGATTTTTCTTGATCGCCGGCTCCAGCGACTTATGCTGAATAACCTCCGTCAGCCACCGTTTCACCGTCTCATCGTCCGGGTTTGCCCGCAGGATGTCCCTCAGGTTGAAGTCGCTTTTTTCGAAGACGCATAACTTCAGTTCGCCGTTGGCCTTGAGCCTGATCTTGCTGCAGGTGCCGCAGAAGTGGCGGGTAATCGGGGTGATAAACCCGACCCGTCCACCCTGCCCGGTCAATGAGTGATACTCGGAGACGGAGTTGTGGATCCGGTAGCCCTCCGGCTCTATGATTCCCTCCCGGATCAATTGCTCCCTGATCCCGGACAGGGAAGAGAACTCCGGTCCCCCGGAGGCGAAGTCCATCTTCTCGATGAATCTGACCGTGGCCCGGTGCTCACCGGCGAAACGGATGAAGTCAACGATCTCGTCCTCGTTGAAGTCCTTGATGACGACGACATTGATCTTCAGGTTGTCGACCCGGATCCGTTTCAGGTTCTCGAGAAAGACCGGCAATTCCCCCCACCGGGTGATGTGCCGGTATCGTTCGGGCCTGAGGGAGTCGCAGCTTACGTTGAGCCCGGCTATTTTGAGCCGGTTGATCCGTTCCATCTCCAGGTCCGCGATCGCCAGGTTGGTGGTGATGTGGTAATCGCCTGCTGGCAGTCCCTCGAAGAAATCCAGTACCCCCTTCCGGAGGAAGGGTTCCCCCCCGGTGAAGCGGAACTTGGTGATGTCCAGTTCCCGGCAGATACGCAGCACCCGCCGGATCTCCTCAAAACGTAAAATATCCCGGTGCCGGAACTTTTTCACGCCCTCTCCCGGCATGCAGTACCGGCAGCGCAGGTTGCACCGGTCGGTCAGGGATATCCTCAGGTAATCGATGGTTCTGCCGTACGAATCTTTCACAGTATTTTCAGTTTCCTATTCTACGGCCCCGGCCCGGGATTCTGCCCGGGTGACTATTATATCCGGACCCCGATCAATCGCACAATGCTGTAAAGAACGGTGGCGATTCCCCAGTAGACAAAAAACCCCCAGTAATACGTGTAATATTTCAGGGGGCCGTTGGCGGGAAAGACGTATTCACGCTCGGAGAACCAGAGGATAATATTAATATAGACCGAGATGGCCCCTCCCGCCGTCCAGAGAGCGTAGCCCCAGGTCCGGCCCAGCAATACCCCGATACTCCCCGCCAGTATCAGCGGCAACCAGAGGATCAGGTCGGCCCAGGCGGCCCCGAGAGAAAATCGCAGGTGGGTCCGGTCGCGCCAGTCTTCTCCCTTCCCGATCATGAGGTTGCGGGTTTTTTGGCTCCGGGGGTGCCGGACCATCAGAAGCTGCCCGTAGAGTATCGGGAGGAAGATGGAGACAAGCCCGGAGACGACGATTATCCAGGTCACGACCGTAGGTTCAATCATGAGCGCTTCCCCTTATTAAAAGCCATTGTAAAACCACGAAGGACACGAAGAATACGAAGGTATTTAGACCGGTTTAGTATTATTGTGTGATTCTCTTTCGTTTCGTGTGGGTTGCAAACAATAATCTTAGGAGGTGTCATTGCGAAGCCGCAGGCCGAAGCAATCTCCTTTCATAACATTGGTCTTTATTAGAGATTGCTTCGTCGCTGCGCTCCTCGCAATGACGGTTTCACCCACACAGAATGGAAGAGAACCTATTATGTTATTCGATTGTACCCCGGAGGTACGCTTTTCTTTTCGGCTCCGGGAACTTCTCGATCGCGTACCTGAGCATTGTCCGGGACATCCGCCGGTAACAGGTTTTTAAAAAGGTCTCCTCCATGTCCCGGTCGCGTTTCCCCACCTCGCGGAGCATCCATCCGACCGCCTTGTGAATCAGATCTTCCGGGTCGCCGAGAAGCATCCGGGCGATTTTCAGTGTTTCGTCGAAACCGCCGCGCTTGATGTAGCAGAACGTGGCCATGATCGCGAGGCGCCGTTCCCACAGCGAGTCGGACCGGGCCAGTACATAGAGGGGCGATTTGCTTTTCCCCTCTAAATAATCACCCACGATATGTTCCGCGGAGCTGTCGACCAGGTCCCAGTTGTTGATGCAATCGGTGTGGTCCAGGTAGAAGCGATATGCCTGCTTTTTTTCACTGTCGGTGCCTTCGGCATACCTGCGGACCAGCAGCAGGAGCGCCAGCAGCCGGTCCTCGTGAAAAGGGGAAGTCAGCAGCCGCTCAATATCGGGGAGTGGCGTATCCCGATGTTGTTTCGCCAGTTTTCTCAGCGCGGGAACCCGGATGCCCCGGAAAAGATCCCCCGCTCCGTAGTCACTGGGACCGGTTTTAAAGAATCTCTGAAGAGCGACCGCTCTTTCCGGGTCGGATAAACGCCGCAGTTCTTTCTGGATGCTCTCCGAGATCATTACTCGGACAGGCTCCTAGGCCCAAATTAAACGAACTCTGAGGTTTAATACCCCTGCCGCTTTATGCGGCAGGTGAACGCGACCGTTACGTACAAATAACTGAATCCACGTAAAAAGGACGAGAACCCCTTACTTAAAAAGATCGAGATATTCGCCGTATCCTTCTTTTTTCAGGTCCTCTTTGGGGATAAAGCGGAGCGAGGCGGAGTTGATGCAGTAGCGCATCCCGGTCGGCGCCGGTCCGTCGTTAAAGACATGTCCCAGGTGGGAGTCGACTTTTATGCTCCGAACCTCCGTTCGGACCGAAAAGAGACTCCGGTCTTCCATTTCCCTGATGTTGTCCGGCTGGAGGGGCCTGCTGAAACTTGGCCAACCGGTCCCGGAGTCGTATTTGTCGAGGGAGCTGAAGAGCGGCTCCCCGGAGACGATATCGACGTAGATGCCTTCCTTCTTGTTGTTCCAGAACTCGTTGTCGAACGGCCGTTCCGTCCCGCACTCCCGGGTGACGACGTACTGGATCGGGGTCAATTTTTTCTTGAGTTCATCGTCAGGCGGTTTTACATACATCTTTTCGGTTTGTACGGCTGTTCCCGCCGATTTTTCATCTCCCCATTTCTTCTCCAGGTACTGGACCCGGCCGGATGCCTGCTTGTAGAGGTTGTACCTGACGGGGCATTTCTGGTAGTACTTCTGGTGGTAGTCCTCGGCCGGGAAGAATGGTGAGGCCGGAACGATCGCGGTCACGATCCCTTTCTCGTATTTCCCGGACCTCATCAGTGTGTCCCTTGATCTCTCTGCCTCTTTCTTCTGTTCCTCGTCGTGGTAGAAGACGGCCGTCCGGTATTGGCTGCCGCGGTCGGCGAACTGGCCGCCGGGGTCCGTCGGGTCGATCTGCCTCCAGAAGACGTCGAGCAGGCGCTGGTAGGATATCCGGGAGAGGTCGTAGGTCACCCGGACCACCTCTGCGTGGCCGGTCTCGCCGGAGCATACCTCCTGATAGGTCGGGTTATCTTTATGCCCTCCCGTGTATCCGGGGACGACGTTGAGGACCCCGTCCAGTTCCCGGAAGGGAGGTTCCAAACACCAGAAACAGCCGCCGGCGAAGGTGGCGGTCTTCGTCTCTGCCTGTGCGGATATGCCGGTTTGCATGAGAAATAATCCTGTCAACAGAAGAATGGTTTTTATTGTCATCAGTTGGTGTTCACGGGGTCGATGACGCACAGGCATTCCCGGTTTCAGTTACCGTTTGCCGTCCCAGAACCGTTTCAGCATCCGGCCGATCGCCAGGGCGACCCACTGCCTGTTCTCCCGGTACCCGGTTTTCTCATAGTGAGTCGGCCAGAGAGCGTCAACCGGCCCCGGGTCTTCGCCGAGCAGATCCCGCTTGACGAAGTAAACCAGCGCTTCGTTTCTTGTGTCGAGAAGGGACGGCAGGGGATCATACTGGAGGTGTTTGATCCAGTTCATCAGGGGGAAAATACCGGTTGACAGCGTTAGTGACCTCCTCCAGCCATCCCCGTCGTTCTCCGGGGGTGCTGGTGACCACGACCGTGAACATCCGGCGATAAAATAGGGGAACCCCGCAGAGATCGAAGATGCAGTTCTTCCAGAGAAGCTGCAGGGGATCGCCGAACACCTTCTCTTCCCTCCCGGGAGGGGTATTCGACGTGTTGAAGACAAGCGCGGCCCGGGCTTTCAGAAGCCCGAGGGGGACGCCCTCGCCGCTGTCTCCGTCGAGGAAGCGGTAAGCGACTCTGGGGCGTATAACGCGGTCTATCCAGCCTTTCAGAATGGCCGGCGGCTGGCCCCACCAGTTCGGGTGGACGATGATGATGCCGTCCGCGGCCCCGATCTGCCGGCAATGAGTCGCGATCGCCTGCGGAAGCCGTGCGTGATCGGGGATCTCCCGGGCGGGAAGGACCGGGTCGAACCGTTCGGCGTAAAGGTCGTGCAAGGAAACCTCATGGCCGTTAGCCCGGGCCCGGGCGGCCGCGGTCCGGACGATCGCGTGGTTGAAACTCTTTTCGTCCGGGTGAGCCAGTATTATTGATGCTTTCATTAGAACTTAGCCCTCACTTCGTTCGGGCAACGTTCGGGTTAAAAGGTTGCGGTTGCGCGGCTCGAATCGGTTGCGTGGAACGGTTGCGGAACCAAGTCGCCCGCAACCCTACCCCGTTCAACGTTTCGAGCTGCGTAACCGATCAACGTTACCCGGGAATTTCAATCTATTGAAATTCCGAAGCATTAAATTACTCCCGCAGTCTACCCCGATTCATCGGGGGTCGCTAATTTATGCGGTGTGTCCCGTCCAAAAAAATCCTTGGCCCAGGCAAAGTCGCAGCCGGCGTTTTCCGCGGCCTGCCGGTCGCTCTCCATGTCTCCCACGAACAGAGTATCCTCGGTTCTCACGTCCCAGAAACGCATCAGCCGCCGCAGCATGAGTGGACCGGGCTTGCGGCACCCGCAATCGGAACGGGAGGAATGCGGGCAGATCTGCACGGAACCTTCCACCGGAGAAAAGCCGGCCGCCTGCGCCACCGTCTCCAGAAGCATCCGGTCCGCCAGCTCCTCGGTGAGATACCCCCGTTCTATCCCGGCCTGGTTGCTGGCGATCCCCAGTGCCGTCTTCCCCTTTCCCGGCGACCCCCACTGAATACCTGCCAGGGTTTCTTTCACCCCGGGGAGCAGCTCCCATTGATCGGGGGCATTGGGGCAGACCTGGCCGGGAACCGTGCAGCGGCGCAGGGTACCGTCGGCGTCAAAGATAATCAATTTTTTACCTTCCGGCATATCAGGCAAATCTTCGAGTATCTTTTAAGGCTCTCTTCCGGTTTATGCTTTGTAGTGGTTAGGTGAGTATTAAGTAACTCCTTAAGTTTAATGACGTTCTTCCATTTTGGATGGGTTATAAAATTCTTTCCAAGCATTGTCATTGCGAGGCCGTAGGCCGAAGCAATCTCCTCTCACAGCAAGAGATACAAATCCTTCCAAGGTCTTCATGAGAGATTGCTTCGTCGCTCCGCTCCTCGCAATGACCTGGGTTATGCGCGGTATCTTTGAGACGCAACACTAGATTCTCCCTTCCTTTATCCGAGCACGGATCAGGCCGATCTCGGTTGACCAGTCCTGCGTGACCGGGCATCCTTTCTTGTACCGGAAGTTACAGACGTTATCCCCCTGGGCCAGGGTTTTCGTTCGGTGAAGACCCGTCCCGTAGGTGCGGCTTCTGATGAAGTCGTTCAAACAGACAAACGGGGCGACTTCGCCTGCGCCGCAAGCTTTCAAGTATTTTACCAGCGCGCACTCGGAATAGTCATACCCGTAGTCAAAATCTTTTCCGTTGCCCGGGACAAAGGAAGCAACCCAGTTGGCGGGATATTCTTTTTTCTCGGTCCAGAAGGCCCATTTTTGTAACTTATCGATATAGCCGGGGGTAAACTTCTTCGCTCCCTCGGCCCGGGCGGCGGCTTCCGGGATCTGCCCCAATTCGATATCATTAAGGTCGTAGATCATCTTCCCCAGCACGTTGGCCGGGATATCACGCTGCTTCAGGGGTCGGTAGAACGCCGCGTACCAGGCGATGATCGGTATTTCCACGATCATGATATTTTTCTTTCCGCCCACGTCGGGCAGCAAAGGAAGCAGGGCTTCAAACTCCTTCTCCGCTTCCCGGGTGACGGCAATGGCGATCTCTTCCCCATATTTCGATGCCAGCCACTGCCGGGCCCCTTCATTGGTATCACGGAATGCTTTTATTATCTGGTCCCGGTTCAGGAGGTAATAGTTATCGGCCGGTGCCGATTCGTTTTCTGCGGCCGGAGATATAGCTCCGGAAACGGAGGAGAGGAGACAGCACCCGACACCTCCCAGGGACAACTTGAAGAAGGTCCTTCTTGAAATATTCCGTTTGGAATTAATATTCATTGATCCATTTTTTCTGCTCTTACATTGGTTGATCGAATTCGTTTCTGTGCCGGACCGTCCCGGCTACTCCCTCCATCGCCTGTTTGTTAAGAATCAGGACCATAAAGGCCTCGTCGGGCGGGTTGTAAGCTTTCAGTGAACCCGTAGCTGCCATTTATATTTTGTACTGAACACAAGTACCCTGCCTATATACAATGGGGGCATGATTACCAAAGTCTCCGTCTCCGAAACTCATGGCACAATTATTGAACTTCGTCAACAAGCCAATTACTGGCAGGCACAACATGCTCGTGCGATTGAACGGGGAGCGGCCTGGAAGAAGCGGGCATTGGAAGCTGAAAAGAATGTACGCCACCAGACAGTCCAGCTGGTTGAAAAATACCAACAGATCGAAGCCTTGAAGGCCAGGATTGGTTGGTTGCAGCAACAGTTGTTTGGACGGAAAACCGAACAAATAAAAAGCTCTGCTCGCGACTCGCATAGTAGTGAGCAGAAGTACTTTGAGTCCCCGGATAAGCGGCGCCAGCGTGGCAAACAACCGGGAGCTAAAGGCCATGGCCGAAAACTTCACAAGGAACTCCCGACTGAGGAGGTTGACCACGACTTGCCACAAGATGAGAAGAGCTGTTCCACTTGCGGCAAGCCCTACATAGCTTTTTCCGGCACTGAAGATTCCGATGAGATTCACTGGGAGGTTCGTCTGATCCGCCGCGTTCATAAACAAGCGGATAGATCGTATCGCTATTGCGGCCGTATTTTTACCGCCGAAGATCTTGACCTGATCCGTCGGCTTATTGACTCCAACCCTGAACGGAACCGCGCCCGGCTATCCCGTCTGGTCTGTGATACATTAGCCTGGTTGCGACCGGATGGCCGCCGGAAAGATATGTCTTGCCGGGTAGCCATGCTCCGCATGCACCGGGACGGCCTCATTAATCTCCCTCCACCCCGACAGGTCAACGGCAATGGGCACACCCGGTCCCGACTGACCGGAGCATCTGATCCTCAAAAACCCATTTCACTTCCAGTAGACACCTTTGAAACCTTTGTTGAGAAAGACCGCTTCCAAGGCACTTGCTACCGTGCGGCTAACTGGATCCAGGTTGGAGAAACCCAGGGACGGGGAAAACTTGATCGGAACAACCGCCGCTCTCTCCCCGTGAAAAACATATTCCTTTCATACTACAAAACCAGAACTCTCTTAAAGGAAAGGATTCTGACTGATATTTCCGCGTTAGCCGATTCGAAAAAAAGGAGATAACCAATTTACTGAAGCAGGATCTTGAAGCAGTTGCCCTGTCCCCCCGGTCTGGATAGATGGAATGCATATAGAAAAATCCGATTGATTCCATAATTCCGGGGACGCAATACTAAATTCCAGAAGTAACCAAAGTATCCTCAGTTACCAAGGGGAGCATTAAATAGATTAATCTGTCATTGCGAGGAGCGAAGCGACGAAGCAATCCGATGCGAAGCATCGTCCTGAGTGAAACGAAGGATCTCTTTTGAATAAGTATAGATCCTTCACTACGTTCAGGATGACCCTTCGGGTCAGATTGCTTCGCTTCGCTCGCAATGACTTTTCGCCGGTTATTAATCTAATTCACGCCCGGAGTAGTAATATTCGTTGTGTCCCCGGAATTATTTGTCCCCGGAATTATTGGTCGGAACGGTCGAGCCAGTTGGCGCGGATCCATTCCACCATCTCTTCGGTGTTGCGGCGGGTGCCTTTCACGTTTACATGCCGCATGTCGATGCAGAGCTCGTTGGGATAGAAGCGCGTGAACGGCTCGTAGATGCTCACCCAGGGATATGGCTCGATCACTTCTTTTAAGTCCGCTTCCAGCTTGTCCATGGCGGCCGTTATCGCCCCGGTGTTCCCCTGTTCGGGCAGGGGATTGAAGAGGATGAGGACCGGGAATCCGTGCTCTCGGCCCAGCTCGAATATCCGCTTCAGCCCCTCCACGCAGTCCGGGTTGAACCGGGGCTCCCAGACGAGGCCGTCCCCCAGTTCCTCCTCCAGGTCGACTTCCTGGGGATCGGGCAGTGACCCGCGATTCTCCCAGAGCTCCTTTCGGATCTCGTTGTCCGACGCGAACCTTCCCCGGGGCACATCCAGCCCGGTATAAGAGACGCTTTCCTTCCCCAGGGCCAGGATGACGTTCCTGATCTTCTGCCGGTGGCGCATACTGGGCAGCAGGTAGCGAACGGTCTCCGGCGCCGCCAGCCATTCCCGAAGGCGGCCGACCCAGGTCCTGACGGCCTTTTTATCCCGGCCGGCCGTAAAGGAATAGTGGGAGGTGTGATAGACCAGGAACCGGGGCGGCCCGTTGCGCTCGATGAAGAGCTTGAGGATGTCGGCCTGTCCGGTTGTGTAGATGAAACCGAAGGTGCCCAGGTTCCAGGTCTTGAGGCCGGTCCGCTCCATGAGGAGATTTGACTCCAGGCCGACCAGGCAGGCGCTGTCGCCCAGGAGCAGGAGGTCCTGCTGTTCCCCCACCAGCGTCGCGTGCGCCACCTGCCACTGCACGATGCTTTCGGCGATGTCGGGGGGCACGTTCGGGTGGTAGAGCCGGTGCCGGACGAGGTCCTTGTGAACGGTCTGCGGCAGGAGGGCCACGAGCAGTTCGATGGCCAGTATTATGCCCGCGGCCGCCAGCAGCGCGGCGGGCAGGCGACGTCGGCCGACGATCTGTGCTATTTCCCTGTTTCGTAATTTCAATAGTCGGAAAAATCCGATTATTGAACTCCCGAAACAGTCGATAAAGTAACTGAAACACCATATTTTTTTGTGCTTCATGTGACTCTGGGCTTGTCGTTAAGGATTGAGCAGTTGGTCACGAACTAATTCCATGATCTTTATCAATGTAACCCACGACAAAAAGTGAAAACCCGCTAAATTAGCGGCGAAGCCGCTAATTTAAAATTGAAAGTAGATGAAGTCATTATTTCCCGGTGCACCGAAGAGGACGATGCCGTAGAAGAGAGCCACGTAAAATCCGGCCCGTATCCACCACGGCCAGGTCACCCACGGCTCGGGTGATCGCCGGTAATACTGGTAGATCTGGAAAACGGCCAGGGGAAGCCCGGCGGCCGCCACCATCAGGAGCATGGGACCGCAGAGCGGCTCCCAGAAAGCCCCTGTGCCCATTGCCGCCATCAGTCTCCCTGCGTGAGACATGTCGGCGGCACGGAAGAGCAGCCATCCGAAACAGACCAGGTGAAAGAAGACCAGGACCGACAGCCAAAAGCGGGGGCCCTTTCGGACCTCGAATGTGCGTTCCCTGGCCTGTCGCGGGGTCTCACCCAGGCGATAGACGATAAGCAGCAGACCGTGAAAGGCGCCCCAGGCGACGAAGTGCCAGGAGGCTCCGTGCCAGAGACCACCGAGCAGCATGGTGATCGCCAGGTTGCGCAGGGTCATCAAACGTCCGTGCCGGCTGCCCCCCAGGGGGATGTAGAGGTAGTCGCGCAGCCAGGTTGAGAGGCTGATGTGCCAGCGCTGCCAGAAGTCACTGGGGTTGGTGGCCAGGTAGGGCAGGCGGAAGTTCACGCAGATGTCGAAACCGAGCATGCGCGCGGTGCCCCGGGCGATGTCCGTGTAGCCGGAAAAGTCGCAGTAGATCTGCAGCGCGAAGGCGTACGTCCCCAGGAGTACCGCCGCCCCGCAGTGGTCACCCGGTCCATAGACGCTGTTGACCAGGACGGCCATGTTGTCGGCTATCACCAGTTTCTTGAACAGCCCCACGAACGTCAATTGCGCTCCGCTGTAGAAACCTTCTAACGTAGGGTGCCGCGGATTGAGGATCTGGGGCAGGAGATGGGCGCCCCGCTCGATCGGGCCGGCGACGAGTTGCGTGAAGAGGCTCACGTAGAGCATCAGGTCCGGCAGGCTCGTGGTGGCGCGCAGCCGACCCCGGTAGACGTCGATCGTATAGCTCATGGTCTGGAAGGTGTAGAAGGAGATACCGACCGGCAGGATGATCTTCCAGGTCGGCAGATGCAGTTCAATTCCCACCTCACCGGCCAGGGCGACCAATGATTCGGCGAAGAAATCGAAATACTTGAAGAAACCCAGGACCGTCAGGTTCGTGACGATGCTGACGATCAAGACCAGTTTGCGCTGCCGGGGGGAAAAATCGGGATGACGGTCGCGATCAACCAGCAGTGCGCAGACATAGTCCACCACGCTCGACAATAGCAGCAGCCCCAAAAACCGCCAGTCCCACCAGCCGTAAAAGACGTAGCTGGCGATCAGAAGGAAGCGGTTCTGCCAGCGGTGGTTGAGCAGGAAGTAGACTGCCAGGACAACGGCGAAGAAAACGCCGAAATCTACGGTCGCGAAATTCATAATAAATTAGCGCCTCCGGCACTAATTTAGTTAATTACTTTTTTCTAAAATGAATTGAGATTGATTATGCCGATTATATTAGCTCTAATCCAACGATTCACGTCGAAGAGTCAATCTTGATCGCATTATAGTATGTCGCCTCTCATTATAGATAAGACTGGCGTTTCAGGTAAATGAGAATAAACAAGCGGCGATCTCACGGCAAAGCGCTTTTAAAATAGATCCGGCGTCCTTTTGGATACGAAGCCTGGGGACGCCAATGGCGTCCCACATCATAGCCCAGGGTGCAATCCTGGAAATCAGGACCAACCACAACTCGCCTTCCAGGTCACTTGAACGGGGTGCCATATTCGCTCCGCCGGGTCCCCTGTGGAATCGTCGCGATTTATTTCGATTCGATATGATGTTTCCCTTTCGACTTCGCTCAGGGCCGGCTACCCTTTCAGGGTGCCGGGGTGGTGTTTGGTTTCCGATTTTCCCCGGCGAGACTCGCCGGGCTATGATGTTCCACCCCGTTGGGGTGGAACAGTGAAACATAAACCAGGTAAGGAGTGAGTCTTATTAGAAGTGAAACTGCCGCTCAAGTTATTTCATCAGCCCGAAGGTCGGATGAAATCTTTCTGGTCTGCGACCGGGTACAGAAAGCGACCGTGCCATCGTGGCTCCCGGCATGGCTGGACTGGGTGCCGGAAGAATAAACGGCTGAACTGAGACTTAGCCCGGGCGGTTTATACTGTATCTTAAAGAATTGCTTAAAAATTGCCACAGCTGTTGACATAAGGCACACGCCAAGCTAATATAAAATAATATGAGTGAATTCGATTGGAGCGAAGAAAAGAACGAGCATCTTGAACATACCCGTGGTGTGTGTTTTGAGGATGTCGTAGTGTCCATTCAGAATGGTGGAGTTCTCGACGTGATAAGGCACCTCAATCAGAAACGCTATCCGGGCCAGAACATTATCGTTCTCAACGTGGAAGGCTACATGTGGCTGGTTCCGTACATAAAAAAAACGGGGAAACGCTTTCTCAAGACGATTATTCCAAGTCGCAAAGCAACGCGGGAGTATATCGCATGAAGAAGAATCAGATGCGGTTTGACAAAGAGGAACTTCAGATACTGCGGGACTTCGAGAAAGATGAATTTCAGAGCATCCGCAACTTTAAAGCGGAGAAGCGGTGGTTAGAAGCCGCAGCCCGCGATGCTCTCCAGAAGGATAAGCGGATCAATATACGGATCTCATCGAGAGATCTGGAACGTATTCAAAAGCGTGCCGCCCGTGAGGGGATTCCCTATCAGACCTATATTGCCGGATCCCTGCATAAGCTGGTTACGGGACGCCTGAAAGAGAAGGTCTAACAAAAACACCTTCAATGATATGTTTTTTCTCGAAAGCGGGTGAAATATTAATCCGACCGTTGTAGTATTTACATCAACGATTGCAGTCATTGCGGGCGCAGCGAAGCAATCTCTTGCTGTGCATAGAGTTGAGATTGCTTCGTCGCTTTGCTCCTCGCAATGACATGTCCATACAATTATGGACTGACTAATATATACCGTACTGGATTTCTGGTGTTTTTGTGAACAATTCGGGAAAAAAGATGAAGACTTTGCCCTGGATGGAGGAGATCTGCCGGGTCGCCAAGCAGGCCTCCTACCGGATGGCGGTTCTGGACACGGAGACCAGGAATGCCGCCCTTCGGGCGATGGCGGACGCCCTGGAAGCGGATTCACCCGCGATCCTGAAGGCCAACGCTGCTGACGTGGCCGATGCCCGGCGCCGGAAGATCGCGCCGCAGCTGATCGACCGTCTCCGGCTCACGGAGGCCAAGCTCGATCAGACCATCGCCGGCGTCCGGGACGTCGCCGCCCTTCCCGACCCGGTCGGGGAAGAGCTGGAGCGTACCGTGCGCCCCAACGGGCTTCTGATCCGCCGGGTGCGCGTGCCCCTGGGGGTGGTGGCGATCGTCTACGAGGCCCGGCCGGAGGTGGGGGCGGACGCCTCCTGCCTGGCGCTCAAGGCCGGGAATGCCGTCATCCTGCGCGGGTCCTCGATCGCCCGCCGCTCGGATGAAGCGATTACCGCCGCCGCCGTGGCGGCTCTTCGCCGCTCCGGACTGCCGGAGGGAGCCCTCTTGCTGGCTTCGGGGGGAGGGCACGAGGCCCTGGCCGAACTGGCCCGCCAGGACCGTTACATCGATCTCTTGATTCCCCGCGGCGGCGAAGGGCTGAAAGCGGCACTTTTGAAGACGGCCACGGTCCCGCTTCTTTTCGCCGCCGCCGGGAACTGCCACGTGTACGTCGACGCCGCCGCCGACCCGGAGATGGCGGAGGCCATCGTCGTCAACGCCAAGACGCAAAAGGCCGCCGTCTGCACTGCCGCCGAAAAGCTCCTGGTGCATTCCGCCGTCGCTCCGTCTTTCCTGCCGCGTGTCCTGCGGGCGCTCTCCGCCCGGGGCGTTGAACTTCGCCTGGATGAACGATCCCGGGCGCTGGCTCCGGCGGACCTTGATCCGGTGCCGAAAGCCGCTGTCCCCGCCGACTGGGACACCGAGTTTTTGGCCCTGATCATGGGAGTAGCCGTGGTCGATTCCCTGGAGGACGCAATCGCCCATATCAACCGGCACGGGAGCGGCCACAGCGAAGCCATCGTCACCGGTGACGAGAAGGCGGCCCGGGCCGTCCAGGCGGGGGGGGACGCGGCCGCGGTCTTCTGGAATGCCAGCACCCGGTTCACGGACGGCTACCGTTTCGGCATGGGGGCCGAGATGGGGATCTCGACCCAGAAGCTCCACGCCCGGGGCCCGATCGGGCTCAGGGAACTCTGCTCCTACAAGTTCGTGGTCGACGGGACAGGTCAGCTCGTGACATGAGCGAGATCACGAATGTCTCCCCCGGTGGCTCCCGGGCCCCGGTCTACGCCGTTTAAATTTCACCGCAGCGGCGGAGGTGGATTCGTCGGGTTTCGGCCTACATCGGGGGTTTTACCGGGTCCTCCGATTTCCCCACTTCTAAAAAATAAATAAAAAAATAAAAGAGGCTTGACAAGCCTTAGTTATGAGCATATGCTCATAATAAGTAATAAAAATGGAGAAAGTATGCCCAGACCCCTGAAAAGACGTTGGATCGGCTCCTGGCCCGGGGCGGAGTACTTCAAGCCGCGGGGGATTCCGCTGGCCGATCTGGAAGTCGTCAGCCTCACCGTGGACGAATATGAGGCGATCAGGCTTCACGACCGCGAGAGAATGGAGCAGGCTCCGGCGGCGGAAATGATGAGAATCTCCCGGGCCACTTTCGGGAGAATACTCAATTCGGCTCATCAAAAAATAGCGGAAGCCCTCACCTCCGGAAAAGCCATTCGGATCGGGGGAGGGAGCTTTGAGGTTCTTCCCGGGTGTGGTGCCGGCCCCGGTTTCTGCGGGAGAGGAAGGGGAAGAAGGTGGAGAGGAGGGGGCGGTAATCCATGTTCAAGGAAGGTATGATTGATCGAAAAATTTCTTGCCGCGACTGAAAGATCGGCAGCATGGGTTTCAAAACTAAAAATTTTTCGCTTCGCCCCGATGAAATCGGGGAAGAAAAAATTTTAAAAAGGAGGTGTGTCATGCCAGGATTTGATGGAACAGGTCCTATGGGTATAGGATCCCGGACCGGCGGCGGCTTCGGTTTCTGCCCGCCCGGTGCCGTCCCGGTCCCTGATCGCGGCGCCTACCCGTATTTCGGGGTGGGGCGCGGAGGATATCCCCGGGGCGGCGGAAGAGGCCGCGCCTGGGGCGGCGGCCGCGGCTGGTCGTGGAGGGCATACGCCCGCCCGCCGTATCCCGCGTCCGGGGCGCCTTACCCGCCGGCTCCCTATTACGATCCGTCTTCCGGTGAAGAACTCGATTTTCTCCGCGACCAGGCGAAGGGTCTCCAGGAGGACCTGGATTCGATTCGGGACCGCATCGGGGAACTGGAGAAGGAGCCCAAGCCGGCTCAGGAGTAAAGCCTACGCCCCCCGGTTTTCCTTTTGCGGGGATTGACCCGGAAGGTTTAGGGTTAGTCCCCGTGGGGGAAAAAATAATTTAAAAAGTACTGAATATTCCCGGGAGAAAATTCCGAATTAACTGAAACTGCCGATTGGTATAAAGAATATCGAGTAGTCTTCAAAATAAAATTTTTCGCAGAAAAATTTTAAGGAGGAAAATTTTAAAATGAAAGTAGTCGTTTCTTCCACCGGCCCCGATCTCTCTTCGGCGACCGATCCGAGGTTCGGAAGATGTTCTTATTTTGTTTTGGTGGATAGCGATTCCATGGAAACGAAATCCTATCCCAATGAGTCGCAAACGGCCATGGGCGGCGCCGGCATTCAGGCCGGGCAATTCGTCTCCTCGCTCGGCGCGGAAGCGGTGATCACCGGCAATGTCGGTCCCAATGCCGCGCGAGTTCTGGGTGCCTCCGGTATGAAAATTTATACCGGGGCGGCCGGAACGGCCGAAAAGGCCGTGAATGATTTCAAGGCCGGGAAACTGAAGGAGGTCTCCTCGGCCACGGTCGGTCCCCCCTTCGGGATGGGGGGCGGGCGGTGATACTGGCTGTCGCCGGGGGCAAAGGCGGGATCGGCAAAACGTTGATCGCCACCAGTCTCGCTCTCTCCAACGCTCCCGTTCAATTTCTGGATTGTGATGTTGAAGAACCCAATGCCCACCTTTTTCTTGAAGCCAAAGTTAAAAAGGTGGAACGGGTTTCGATCACGGTTCCGCATTTCAGGAAATGGAAGGGGGAGGCATGCTATCAGGGAGCCGAATTCTGCCGCTATCAGGCCCTGGCGGTGGTTAAAGATACGATGCTGGTTTTCCCCGAGCTCTGCGTTTCCTGCGGGGGATGTTTTCTCCTCTGCCCCGAGGGGGTCCTCGATCCGGTGGATCATCAGGTGGGAGATGTTAAAACAAGTAAGGGGCGGAACGGCATCGAATTCATATCCGGCGAATTAAAAATCGGCTCCCAGCGGACGACCGAAGTGATCCGGGCGGTCAAAAACCGCCTGGATGCGGGGGGAAACGCGGTCGTGGACTGCCCGCCGGGCAGCGGCCGTCCGGTGCTGGAATCCCTTCGAGGAAGCGACTTCTGCCTGCTGGTGACCGAACCGACGCCCTTTGGCCTCCACGATGTGAAAGGTAATAAAAGATTGCTCGATATTTTAAATATTCCCGGCGGCGTCGTCATCAACCGCGCCGGCGGGGGATATGACGGTATCCGGCGCTGGTGTGAGGAGGAAGGTGTCCCGGTTCTGGAGGAGATTCCTTTCGATCTTGAACTGGCCCGCGCTGCCGCCCGGGGCCGGACCCTCCCGGACATCGACCCCTCCTGGGCGCGGCGATTCCAGGACCTCTGGGCGGCAATAAAAAGAAAGATTTGATGGGAATAATGGAATGCCTGAATAGTGGAATAATGTTTTGACCGATATTTATGAAACAACTGGTCATCATCAGCGGTAAGGGAGGAACGGGCAAAACCAGTATCGCCGCCTGTTTCGCTGCCCTGGAAAAGAAAAGGGGGGCGTTTGCTCCGGTGATCGTCGATTGCGATGTTGATGCTCCCAACCTCCATCTGCTCCTGAAGGGAAAGGTGATCAATTTTGCTCCTTTTTCCGGACCCGAGCGTGCCGTCATCAACCGCGCCCGCGTCTCCGATCCGGACAAATGCGAAAATTCCTGTGCTTTCAAAGCTATTTCCGGTTTCGAAGTCGATCCGTTTTCCTGTGTCGGATGCGGAGTCTGTCGCCTGGTGTGCGGGGAGGACGCGGTTCAAATGGCGGAGAGAGAAGCGGGGACCATCTTCGAGAGCGATACCCCCTACGGAAAATTTTTTCACGCGGAACTTCTTCCCGGCCAGCCCGGTTTCGGCGGACTGGTCACGGCTTTGAGAGTGAAGGGCGAAGCAGAGGCGCTGCGGCGGACCGATTCGCTTCTCCTGATCGACGGCTCGCCCGGAGTGGGATGCCAGGTCATCGCCAGCCTGACCGGCTGCGACCTCGCCTTGGTGGTTACCGAACCCGGGAAAGGGGCCTTTCACGATCTCGATCGAATTCACCAGTTGCTCCGCTTCTTCGGCATGAAGGCCCTGGTCATGATCAATCGTTATAATCTCGACCGGACTCTCATGAAGGAGATCGAGCGGTACTGCCTGAACCATGATCTGGAAATCGCGGGAAGAATTCCTGTTAACGATCTCTTCCGGCAAGCGGTTCTGGCCGGAAAACCGGCGGTGGAAATGGGGGACGAAAAACTCAACCCCTGGATCGAAGAAGCATACCGGAACACGAGGCAGGCCCTTTATGGTGTGTGAATTGAAAAAAGACATCAAGGACAGTTTTGAGCTTCATCGCCGCCAGGGTGAAGATCAGGATCAGTACGAACAACGCCTCCGGATGAAGGAGAACCTCACCCGGATCAAGCACAAACTGATGGTGATCAGCGGGAAGGGCGGCGTGGGGAAGACGACGGTGGCGGTTAACCTGGCGGCTGGTTTGGCCCGGGACGGATTTGCCGTCGGTTTGCTCGATGCCGACATTCACGGCCCCAATGTCGCCCTCATGCTGGGGAGCGAGGGAAAAAAAATCGAGGGGGGGCGGATCGGAAAGGTTCGTCCCATCCCGATCCGTCCCGGCCTGGTGGCGATGAGCATGGCCTTCCTCCTCGATCATCCGGGGCAGGCGGTCATCTGGCGCGGCCCCCTCAAGATGGCGGTGATCAAACAGTTCCTGAGCGATTTCCAATGGGGGGACCTTGATTACCTGGTGGTGGACCTCCCCCCGGGCACGGGCGATGAGCCGCTCAGCATCGCCCAGCTCATCCCCGAGATGGAGGGGGCGATCATCGTGACCACCCCCCAGGAAGTCGCCCTCCTCGACGCCCGCAAGTGCGTGGATTTCACCCGGCAGCTCAAGATCCCGGTCCTGGGGCTGGTGGAAAACATGAGCGGCTTTTCCTGCCCGCACTGCGGTAAAGAGATCGATATCTTCAAGAAAGGGGGCGGGGAAAAGGCCGCGCGGGAACTGGGAGTCCCGTTTCTGGGGCGAATCCCGCTCGATCCCCGTATTGTCGTCAGCAGTGACGAGGGAAAGCCGTTTCTGGATCAGCACCCCGATTCCGAAGCCGCCCGGAGCCTGAATGCCATCATTAAGAGCATCGTCGGGCGGACGGAAGAAAAACAGAATAACTCAGATCGGTGTTCATAAATAAAATTTTACGGAGGAAAATTTTATGAAAATTGCCATTTCTACCGACAGCGGCCAGGTTTCCGCTCACTTCGGGCGCTGCCCCGAGTTCACGGTGGTCGGGATCGAGGACGGAAAAGTGATTTCACAAGAGGTGATCGCCAATCCCGGCCATCATCCCGGTTTCCTGCCCAAGTTCTTATCTGAGCGCGGTATCGGAGCCATCGTCGCCGGGGGGATGGGGCTCCGGGCTCAAGCTCTCTTTGATGAAATGGGGATGAAGGCGGTCATGGGAATCTCGGGTCCGCTTGACGAGGTCGTCGGGAAGCTCGCGTCCGGGACCTTGCAGGGGGGGGAGTCGCTCTGCCTCCCGGGAGCGGGAAAGGGCTACGGTCTGGACAAAACCGAATGCGACCATCCGGATGAAAGTGAAACCGCCGATTAAGCTGATGATGCGGATTATTTTTTATCAGATTTTTAATTTTCCAGAGGAAAATTAAAAATAATAACTGGGCATATCTAAATAGAATTCCTGAATAGGTTGGTGAGATTGATGAATGAGGAAAAAGACATTGAAATAGTGGCGCAAGAAATCCAGGAAGCGATCCTGAAAGAGGCCCGGAAGATCTATTCCCCTAAAGTCATTGAGTTATCTCAATATCCCGGGAATCTGGGTGTGATTGAGAAGGCCAACGGGTTCGGGATTATCAAAGGGATCTGCGGGGATACGATGAAGATTTATCTCCGGATCGTCCGCGGCCGGGTCAAAGAGGCGAAATTCGAGACCGACGGCTGCGGCCCGACGCTGGCCTGCGGGAGCGCGATTACCGGGATGGCAAGGGGAAAGACTCTAAAGCAAGTGCTGAAACTATCACCGTCCGACGTGCTGAAAGAGCTCGGAGGTTTGCCCGAATCCCATCTTCATTGTTCGATCCTCGCCGTTAACGCACTCCACAGCGCCGTCGCCAACTATCTGTTTTTAAATCAGGATCAGCCGAAACCGGAATAAGCGTAATCAGTTTCCAGTCCATTGAATAGGTATCACAAACAGGAGTAATGGAGTAGTGGAGTGATGGGGAATCAGTCAATATTCCGATATTCCATTATTCCAACATTCCAAGGAGGTTGAAGATGCCATCAGGAGATGGAACAGGACCGAGGGGCCAGGGCCCCGGGACGGGAAGAGGAATGGGAGGAAGAGGCATGGGGGGAGGCGGGGGAAGAGGCAGGATGGGCGGAAACCGCCCCGGCTCCGGACCGGCAGGAGAATGCGTCTGCCCGGGTTGCGGAGCCCGGGTGACGCATCAGGTCGGCGTTCCCTGCTATGAGGTTAAATGCCCCAAGTGCGGCGCGGCCATGGCGCGAGCCTGAGCAGCGGGATCTTTAGGTGCGACCAGTGAAGAATGGCAACCCATTCCGCAGGTTCGCGTCCGATTACGATTACTGGTATGAGCCCAACCGGGCCGCCTATCTATCCGAGCTGGAAGCGATAAAACGGGTATTCCATCCGTCCTTCCGCGGCCTCGAAGTCGGTGTCGGGACCGCGCGCTTTGCCGCCCCGCTCAAAGTGAAGTGGGGAATGGATCCGGCCCGGGAAATGCTTGAACTCGCCCGGGCGCGGGGTGTGAGCGTGGTTCAAGGTCACGGCGAGTCACTCCCCTTCGCGGCCGGGGTTTGTGACTGCGTCTTGCTGATTTTCACTCTCTGTTTCGTCCCTGCTCCGGAGAGATTAATCGATGAGGCGCGAAGAGTCCTCGGAAAAGGCGGCTCTGTGATTGTGGGGATTATCGATAAAGAAAGTTTTTTAGGCGAAATCTATGAAACTCGAAAGAGCCAAAGCAAGTTTTACGGTTCGGCCCGATTTTTTTCCGTGCCGGAAGTTTTAAATCTTCTTCCGGAAAATAGATGGAGAGATATAGAAATATTCCAAACCATTTTCAATTCGCCGGAGGAGATAGCAGAGGTTCAAATTCCCAAAAATGGATATGGAGAAGGGGGGTTTGTCGTAATAAGGGCCACAAAATCCTGAATTATGTTCAAACTAAAATTTTTCCGAAGGAAAAATTTTAAATGAAACTCCTAAAAGAAATATTGACGACCTTGCCGGAGGGACATTCGACACAAGAGATATACATCGGCGCTTTTGATACGGTGGTGAAGAGCCTGAGATGGGGCATATCCTCCACCTTCCGTGATCCCGTTGGCGAAAATAAATCGGCCTGGATAAAAGGAGCGGGGGAACTCATCGGCCGTCCGGCGCTCGATCTCGCCCGGTACGTTCTTTCCGATAATCTGCTCGAGGCTTCCCTGGGGATGGCGGCGATCAACTCGCTTCTCCATACGGAAGGAATCGCTTTCCATGAGATCAACGCCGCCCGGATTGTACGGGAACACGGGAAAGGGAAAAATGTCGCGGTCGTCGGCGACTTTCCATTTCTGGAAAAGATCCGGAGCGAGGTGAACAATCTGTGGGTCATAAGCAGGAGACCCTGGGAGGGGGAGGAGGGGGTGAAGGAAGCCCGGTCAATTCTTCCCCGGGCCGATGTCGTCGCTCTCACCGGCAGCTCGTTCATCAATCATACCGCCGAAGTCCTCCTTTCCCTGTGCCCCCGGGCCTATACGTTGATTCTGGGTCCCTCAACGCCGCTTTCCCCGGTGCTGTTTCGTTACGGGGCGGACGCTATCTGCGGCACGCTGATCGACGATCCGGACCGGGCTCTGCCCTTTATCCGGCAGGGCGCTTCCTTCCGTCACATTCAGGGGCTTCGTCTGGTAACGATGTTTAAAGATGGGGTCCCCGATGACAACGATATGCGCTCTGGTTGAAGAACGAACCCTGTCCTCCGGCTTGAAAACGGAGCACGGCCTTTCCCTGCTGCTGGAGGCCGGGGGTAAAAGCTGGCTTTTCGATGCCGGCCGGAGCGACGCGGTCGTGCTGAACAGCCGCAAGCTGGGATTTGACCTGACCGTGATCGAAGGGATTATCCTCACGGTCACTATGACCACACCGGAGGATTGCGGGAGGTATTGAAGGTGGCCGGACCGAAAAAGCCGATCCCTTGTCACGTAAACAGGACGTTTCCAGTGCTTCCGAAATAATATATTAGCTCGCTTTGCTCGCAACTTTTGCCACTAAGACACCCCCGTAGCGAAGCTGTACGGGGGTGGCTAATAATTATTGAAATTCTATTTGCCCGGGAAGATATGGAGGCCGGCGGGGGCGGCGCCGCCCGTACGGTCGGCCAGGAAGATGTTCCCGATCTGGCTCAGGCACTCCCGGGCGAATTCCAGGTAGAGGCGTTTTCTGGTGATCTCGGGGACCTTTCCGTACTCAAAGACCAGCTTCAGGAACCGCTCGGACTCGCCTTTTGCCGCCTGGACTGTTTTATCCCGATAGGCCGCGGCCTCCTTTTTCTTCCGGTCGCCTTCCGCCCGCGCCCGGGCGATCTCTTCGTTGGCGTATGACTCCGCCCGGCTTTCCATCTTCTTTTTGTCGATCTGGGCGTTGATGACATCGTCAAAATAAGACTGGACGACGGAAGGCGGACGGATGTCCTTGATGTCAACCCGGTCGATGGTGATCCCGCAGTTGTTCTGGTCGAGTTTCTTCTGGGCGCGGATCTGGATCTGCTCCTTGATCTCGTCCTTCCCGCTGGTGAGAATGAGGTCGACCGGCCGCACCGCCAGAAGATGGATGGTCTCCCGGCAGATGATATCCCGCAGGAGCATTTGCTTCTGATTCGCCCCGAAGACGTAATCGAACGGGTCGGAGAACTTGTACTGGACGATGACGCTGATATCCACCGCGTTGTTGTCTCCGGAGAGGGAATAGGACTCAAGGCCGGTCAACGCATAAAAAATGTCGGCCCGGGAGTTTTCCCGGGAGTCCTGATAAAAGTCATCCACCACTAAACTCTCCGATTTTCTCACCGGCACTTTATACACCCGGCTGAAGGGAGGAGGGAGGGTGTAGTGCAGCCCGGGAAGCACGCGCTTGTCAGCCACCCGCCCCAGCACCTCCAGGACGCCCAGTTCGTCGGTCCTGATGGTGTAGAATCCGAGGCTGAGGTAGAACAGGCACACCGCCAGCCCGATCCACCTCACGAAACGCCTGGCATGACGGACGGCGTTCTGCAGCTCGCTCCCCACGGTCCCGGTTTTTTCAGCGTTCTCGTTCATGACGGCCCGGCGGGTTTGCCTACTGTCCGCTCCCTTCTTCGGGCGACTTTTTCGGCAGAAGAAACCGGAAAAGATCGGAGTCGAGGGAAAGGATCAGAGTGGTTTCCCGCCCCAGAATCTTGCGGTAGGTGTCAAGCGAATCCAAGAATTCAAAGAGATCGGGGGCTTGGCTGTAAGCCTCTCCCCGGATCCTGATCGCCTCTTTGTCGCCTTCCCCTTTGGCGATCTCGGCGTCCCGGCTTGCTTCCGCCAGAATCCGGGAGACCTGCATGTCGGCCTCCGCCTCGATCTTGGCCGCCGCCTCGCCTCCTTCCGCCCGGTATTTCTTGGCTTCCTTTTCCCGGTCCGACTTCATCCGATTGTAAACGGATTCGGTGACGATGGCGGGATAGGTAATCCGGCGGATCCCGAGATCGACCACGGTCAGTCCGTACTGTTCCCGGGCCTGTTCATTACACTCCCGGAGGATTCGTTCCTCGATCTCGGTCAGCCTGACTTTTTGCGGATCGGAGTTGATAATCTGGGAGAGGGTGTAATCTCCCAGAACGTTCCCCAGCCGGGCATTGACCATGTCTCCCAGTTTGTCCTCGGCGATGGCAGCGGTCCCCAGCGACTGGAAGAAAACCAGCGGGTCGCTGATCTGCCAGCAGACGTAGCAGGTCATGATGATCGGGTTCTGGTCTTCCAGCATCAGCTGGATCGGCCGCGATTTAAAGACCTGGATGCGCTTGTCCAGGCGGTTGACTTTCGCCAGGAAGCCGGGGAGCTTCCGGTGCGGCCCGGGTTCCCGGACAATCCGGACCGGGTCGCCGAACCGGGTGACGATGACGGTCTCTTTCTCATTTACGGTAAATATGCTCAGGGCGGCCAGGATGGCCAGGATGCCCAGGGCGATGAGGAGCAGTGTGATCTTTTTCATGGTGTCCTCTTTTAAACTGCGAATGACGCGAATGTAATCTTGTACGTTTAGCTCGATCTTACTCGAAATCCCTTTCGAGCAGGGTATAGTTCATTAGAACTGGCTGTCCAGAAATACCGGCTTGCCGTTTTTCAGCCAGATGTCCGGCGTCCCGACCGCGGGATCAACCAGCACGATCTGTTTGCCGGCCAGCGCCTCCTTGACCGCTTCCCGGTGAAGCATGGGTTTCGCAATCGAGGCATAGTCCTGGATCGCCGCCGCCCGGTCCGTGAACCGGCTGGCCTCCCCGGCGGCATTCTCTTTTTTATCCATGACGTATGATTTCGCCAGCATCGCGGTCTTGACCGCCCAGCCCCTGGCTTCCGGGATCGAGCTGTTCCGGTAACCGAGCGCCTGGTTAATCTTCTCCTCCTTCTCCTGCATGGCCGCGATGACCTGCTCATAGGAGTCGGCCACGGAGACGGGGGGATGGATGTCAATGATATTCACGGCGACGATCTCCAGTCCCGTCTTCAATCCGTCCAGTTTCTCCTGGACCTGCTCCTTGATCCGCCGCTCCATCGGCGACCGGTAAGCGGTTGCGATCTCGGTGAAGACATTCCCGGAAAAGATCTCCGTGATCAGACGGTCGGTCGCGTTATTGAGCAGCTCCTCCGGCATCCGAAAGCTGTAGGCATAGTCGAAGATGTTTTTGATCCGGTAATGAATGACCAGGTACGGATAGAAGAAATAATTCTCGGCCGAGAGGAAGGCTTCGTCCGTCCCGTGTTCCTTTGTCCAGAGCAGGGCGACAGCCCGGGGATCGGCGGTGTTTCCGATCGTCATTCTCCGGATTGAACGGGAATCGACGATGATGATCTTTTCCCCGGGCCAGGGAAGTTTCAGGTGAAGGCCGGGACCCAGCGGCGCTCCCCGGTTGATGACCTTGCCCAGCCGTTCCCGGATCCCCTCCGCCGCGGGGCCGATCACAACCAGAGAGTTGAGGAGGAGGAGGATCAGGACGCCCAGGCCGGCAACGAAAAGAGAGAGCCGGCGGAAACGGCCCCGGGCCTCCGCCGGGAGCTGATCCCAGTTGATGGCCTGGCCGACCCCTCTCCTGATCCGGTTCCAGGTCCGGGTATCCAGAGCGGCTGCCAGCATCCCGACCGCGACCCGGTCTTGCCACCCCGCCCGGCCGTGGAGAGACCACCAGAAATTGACGAACGTCTCCAGCGAGAAGGAGACGACGAAAACGATGACGATCACCGCTCCGATTTTGTCGATGTTGATCCCCAGCTGATCGATGCCCAGCTGGAGGGCGATCATGGTGCCCCCCGCGATCAGGGAACCGACCATGTCGGCCTTGGAGTGAAGTCCGTCGGCGATCAACCCCGGCGAGTTCTCCCTCTTGCCGATCCGGATCTCGAAGATAGACACGATCAGAGAGCAAAAGGCGAAGAGGAGAAAAACCAGCCCGTAGATGAAGGGGGAGGCGATATTCGGGGCGGGGGCATAGAAAACCTTGTGGATCACCCCTCCGGCCGCCGCCAGGATGACGCAGCCGATAATGAGCGAGATCCATTTCTCCCGGGTCAGATTTTTCCAGGCCGCGCCCTTTCCCCGGAGAGGGGGCCCGTCAACCGTTTCCGGTTTTTCGGGGGGGATGAAGCGGGGATGCCGGGCCCCGGGGGAGACCGAAAAATAAACCAGAAGCGAGGTACCCACATCGGTCAGGCTGTGCCAGGCCTCCGCCAGGATCACCAGACTGCCGCTCATTGAAGCGAGGATGAATTTAAAAACCGTGAGCAGGAGGTTTAAGAGAGTGGAGACGGCGGCGGTTTTTTGCTTCACATTCATATAAATTAGCGCCTCCGGCGCTAATTTAGAAGAATTGGAGTGAATTGTACCTTTTCAACGTGTAGCAGACCGATGATTATCCAAGAATTAGTTTGAATGCAACTGCTCAATAAACAACGGTAAGCCTTTAGCGTAACAAAACTAAACAAAATATTTTTCCCTGGTTGCTTTTTCGCCTGTTTCGGAATTTCCATAATCGGATTTT
>JAZDIV010000013.1:0-14016 GCA_043804695.1 PVC group bacterium
AACCCGATTTATGCCTGCCTGCCGGCAGGCAGGCATAAATCGGGTTAAGCCGGATAAAAAAGTTGTATTTGCAACAATTATCTTTATATGATAGACACTGACCATAACGGTGCCTCCGTTTCGGTGACCGGCTGCTTCGCAATTTTACTGCTATTATTTTTTTCTTTGAAAAAATAATTAATGGGGGCGATCCATCCGTATGTCCATGGGGAATATGCCGGCGGGGGCGTGAAATACCTTTGGGGGCGGTGCCCCCATTAAATCATCGTTATCGAAGCAACAGCCCCCCGATTGAATCAGTCGGGGGGCTCGGATAAATGACGAGCAAAGCAGCTAATGTACAACTCTCCCTCGGGAATTGTGGAGGCTTATTCAAATGGTTAAATCATTCTTTACCCCTGTTTCTCTTCTCCTGATCTTTCTTTTCGTCTCTTCCATCCTGTGTGCGGAGACGGCTGAACTGGCCGACCGGCAGGGGCTGGAAAGTGTCTGGAAACGATCGGGGAGGACCACGGGGGTGATCGACTACCCCTACAGCCCGCAGCCCGGCATTTACGGCGGGAAAGATGTCCGGCAGCTGGAAAACCGGGGATACATCTTTATCAATCCCCGAACGGAGGAGTTCGCCGCCCGCCGCCCGGGCCGCCGGGCCGAGGAGGCGCCGGCCGCCCCCGTCGAGGCCGACTGCGCGGAGATCCGGAAAGCTCTCGAGGACGAGGTGGTCCGGTCCACGCGGCTCCTGGAAGAGCAGCAGACATCTGCGGAAGACCTCCGCCAACTCAGCCAGAAAGCCGATGACCAGGCGCTGAAGATCGAGGCCCTGGAGTTTGAAATCACCCAATTCGAGGAGCAGGCCGCGGCATCCGCCGGCGTGGCCGGCGTGGAGGGCGTGGTCGGCGGCGGAATCGCGGGCGGCGGACCGGAGGTCGAGGAGACCGGCACCTACCTGGTCGAGAAAGACGACAACCTCTGGACTATCGCCGGCAAACCCGGAATTTACAACGACCCCTACCGCTGGCTCCTTCTCTACCACGCCAACCGGGACCAGATCTTCGAGCCGGACCTCATCTATCCCGGCATGGTCCTGCTCGTTCCCCGCTACCGGGGGATGGAGCGGCCGCCGAGCGCTCCGGCCGCAGAAGAACCTCCGGCCGCAGAAGAATCTCCGGTGGCAGAAAAGCCTCCGGCGGGGGCGGAAGACGCTGAAAACGAGCAAGGAGACTAAATGGGAAAGACGGCTTCAATCTTCCCGGTCGGCCCCATCAGAAACGCTGGCCGGGCTGGCGCGGCGCTGCTGGTCCTGTTCTCCTTTTCGCCCGCTCATTCCCAGCCTCTCCAGCGGAGCGATGCGGCCCAGATCCAGGCCGACCTGGAGTCCTCCCTCCAGGACAAGCTTGACACGCTGATCGGGCCCCGGAGGAGCATCGTCAACGTCAATGTCACCCTGATCGATCAGTTTGCCGGCCGGGACGCGCAGGCGGCCCGGGCGCTGGAGCGTCACCCGGGCATCCGGGTGAAGGTTCCCGACGAGCAGGCGGCAATCAGCAGCGCGAACCGGGGAGATATCTCCAGCCTGCATATTATTATCGACGCCGACGATACCCTGCCGGAGGAGGATCTTGGCGCGGCGCCCGAGTACAACGGGAGAATCCGGGAGGCCGTTTCCCGATGGTCCCGGCTCAATCCGGCCCGGGGGGACACGCTCAAGGTCAATCCGATGGAATGGGGAGATCACGCCCCCCCCTCCGCCGCCCAGCAGAACTATGTCCTTTACTCCATCCTGGCCCTGGTGGCGCTTCTGATCCTGATCGCCGCCATCTACTTCCCGATGCGGAAGCTGAAGGGCACGGCGCCGGCAGCGGCGATGGCGGGAGGCGCCGGGGAAACGGGCGCGCTCGCGGTCGGCGGAGCCGCGGCCCTCTCGGAAGAGGACCGCCGGAGTGAGAGGAAATCGGAGATGGAAGCGATGCGGGACATGCTCTCCGGGGTCGGAAGCACCGGCGATGCAACCGAAACCACCCTGACCGCGATCAGGGAACTGATGGAGCAGCAGCTGGCCGGCGGGGCCCGGAACGACACCGGGCTGCTGGAAGAGATCCGCGATCTGCTCGGGAACCCGCCGCAGGAATCCGACGCCCTCCTCACCGAGATGAGAGACACTCTCTCGGACATGCTCGATGAGCAGAGAAAAATCGCCGCCCGGGCCGGCATCGCCGCCGGCGCTCCGGGAGCGGCGGCCGCCGCGGCCGCGGCGGCGGGACCGGCAGGCGGTCCGACGGGAGAAGGCGGCGTCGACGATGCCATGGGGGCCGAGATCGTGGAAGCCCTGGAGACCCTGGAAGAGCTGATGTCCCAGCAGCTGGAGAAAACCCCCGACAAGGAAGGGATCGACCAGCCGTTCAAGTACCTCAAGTCCACCGACCCGGAGGACATCATTCTCCTGATCAGCGACGAGGAGCCGAAACTGGCGGCGGCGGTTCTTTCCCAGATTGATCCGAAAACCGCGGCGGCGGTCTTTGAGGCGCTGGAGGACAACAAGCAGTTCGAGCTGGCCCGGGCCATGACGCAGCTCACCGAAGAAGAAGACATGGCGGAAGAGATCAAGGACTTCCTGGAACGGAAGCTGAAGATCGTCCGTCTTCACAAGGACTATCAGCCGGTCACGGGGGTCCGGGTCCTGGCCGACATTCTCAGCACCAGCCGCTACGCGGTCGCCCGGGTGATGCTGGATAAGATGGAAGGCAAGAACCCGGCGATGGCGGCCGAGGTCCGGAAACGGATGTTCCTCTTCGAGGACATTCAGACCCTGCAGGACAAGGATGTCGAAATCATCATCCACAACCTCAGCCCGGAACTCCTGGCCTACGCGCTGACCGATACCGACGAGGAGACCCGGGCCAAGTTCTTGAAGAACATGACCGAGAAGGCCCGGGAGATGGTCCGGGAAGACATGGAATCGGTCAAGAAAGTGCAGCTCGAGGAGGAGGGGAAGGAACTTCCCTTCAACCAGGCTCTCCTCGGCGTCGACCAGAACATCATCGACGAAATCTTCCGGACGGTGGACCGGACCACCCTGAAAATGGCGCTCCGGGGAGCCTCCGAACAGGTGCAGGAGAAGTTTTTCAGCGGCCTGACCGAACGCGCGGTCGCCATGCTGAGAGAGGACCTGGAGGTGATGGGCGGCATCTCCCGGGACCGGGCGGATGAAGCCCAGGAAGAGATCATGAACATCCTCCGCCAGCTGAGCAGCAAGAACCTGTCGGCCCAGCATGAAATAATCGCCACCATCCGGAAACTCGAACACGAGGGACAGATCACGGTCGCCCGTTTCCGGGAAGAGACGGTATAATATGATCAAATTGTCCAGGCTGAACGGGCAGGAGCTGGTCGTCAACGCCGAGATGATCGAGAAGATCGAAGCCAAGCCCGACACCATCATCACCCTCACCACCGGAGATCAGTACATCGTCCGGGACACGGTGGATGAGATCATCGACAAGGTGACCCGGTATAAACGGGAGATCAACCTCCCCAGCAAGGATACAACAACTGGATAAGGAATTATGCGCCTCAGCACCATCATCGGTTTTATCATCGGCGGCTGCGTCATCTTCTTCTCCATTTACCTCCGCGGAGCGGAGATGGTCAAGGCCTTCGTTAACTACCCTTCGATGATCATCGTCTTTGGGGGGACGACAGCCGCCATCCTGATCAACTTCAGCTTCCGCCAGATTCTCAGCGGACTGAAGGCTTTTCGCTACACCCTGGTGGGAAGCATCATCGACCCGGAAGCGGTCATCAACCTGATCGTGGAGATGGCGGTCAAGGCCCGGAAGGAAGGTTTCATGTCCATCCGCAACCTCTCCACCCGGGGCCGTTACCCGCTGCTGGATATCGGGGTCGATCTGGTTGCCGACGGGACCGACCCGGGGGTCACCCGGGGCATCCTGGAAACGGTCTCCGATTACCTGCAGATGAAGATCGGCGCCGACGAGCGGATCTGGCGGGATGTCGGGGTGTATGCCCCTCTCTACGGGATGGTGGGGACGCTGATCGGGCTGATCATGCTTTTAAGAACGCTGACCGACCCCCAGACCATCGCCCCCAACATGTCGATCGCCCTGGTAACCACCTTCTACGGGCTCATCATGGCCGGCTTGATCTGCATGCCGGTGGCGGGGAAGATCCATGTCTACAACACCAACATGGCCCTGGCCCGGGAGATCATCATCGAAGGGATCGCCTCGATCCAGGCCGGGGACAACTCCCAGATCGTCCGGGAAAAACTCCGGGCCTATCTGGCCGGGCGGCAGTAGTCTTATTTTCCCGGAGGAAAAATAAGAACTATTCCATCGCAGCCTTCTGACCGGGCGGAGATGAGTCAGCTCCCGATCGTTGCCTTCGAATGACAGGAAAGTATCCCCATGGCCGACGACACCGACCTGACCCCTCAGGTCGAGCATGAACGGATCGCCCCCGAGACGGGGAGCGGCAGCATCGAGGGCGATTGGCCGCCCTACTGGATGGTCACCTACTCCGATATGGTGACCAACCTGATGACCTTCTTCGTCCTCTGGTACGCCCTGACCACGGCGGGCATCGACCCCAGGATTATCAAAATTCGTACGGACGATTCGGTCATTATCCGGGGAATAGCAGAAAAAACCAACCTCGATCGAGTCACCGAGGAGGAGCTGCGGATCCTGCGCCAGTTCCAGCGGCTCTCCCGGGATCAGCAGCGGATCGTTCTGGCCGAGATGCGGGCCCTCCGGATCAAGGCGGAAGAGGTGATGGAGTTCATCCGGCAGGGACGGATGGAGAACGAGGTCGAGATGAAGGTGACGGCGGAAGACATCGTGATCATCCCCACCGCGCCCCTCGTTTTCCGGGAAGGGAGCGCCGACATCAGGGAATCCTTCTACCCGGTCCTGGACAAGATCGCCTGGCTGCTGAAGGAAACCGGGGCGTCGGTCCGGATCGAGGGACATACCGACGCCACCCCCATCCACCCCCGCCACCGGCAGAGGTTCCCGACCAACTGGGATCTCTCCGCCGCCCGGGCGATCTCGGTCGCCCGTTACCTGCTCGACGCCGGGGAGATCCCCCCGGAGAGAATCGCCGCCGCGGCCTACGGCCCCTCCCGGCCGAAGTTCTCCAACGACGATCCGGACCTGATGCCCCGCAACCGCCGGGTCGAGTTTCACATCTTCATCAGCTCCGAATCGATCAGCAAGAAGTAGCTATACCATCATGGCCCATCGGATACCAAAGTCGGCAGAGGATACCGGGAAAGCGGAGTGGCCGCCGGAGTGGATGACCACCTACTCCGACATGGCCACCCTCCTGATGACCTTCTTCATCATCCTCTCCTGCATGCTCGCCCTCAACATCGACATCACCTGGGTGTCGGGACAGAAAATGATCTCGCTGGTTCCCGAGGAGATCCAGGACACGACCGACATCGAGCTGTCCCGGGAAGAGAAAGACCTCCTGAAAAAGATCCGGGAGCTGAAGCAGCAGCAGATGATGGAGCTGGCCAAGATTAACGAGATGCAGCGGATGGCAAAAGAGGTCCAGCAGTACATCATCGACGCCAACCTGAGCAGCTTTGTCCGGGTCGAGGTCAGCAAGTGGAAGCTGAAGATCGTCCCGGTCGCCCCCTTCCTTTTCCGGCCGGGCAGCGCCGCTCTCAAGGCGGAGGGGAAGACCTTTCTCACGGCCCTCTCGAAATTTTTCCTCTACAGCCCGACCGCCCAGGTCCGGATAACGGGGCACACCGACGATGTCCCGATCAAAACCCCGCGCTTCCCGTCCAACTGGGAGCTGAGCTGCGCCCGGGCCACGGTCGTGATGCGCTACCTGACCGATGAATGCGGCCTTGACCCCCAGACCCTGAGCGCGGTCGGCTACGGGCCCTATCAACCGGTCATGTCCAACGCCACCCCGGAGGGCCGGGCAAAAAACCGGCGGGTAGAGATTGAAATCATCCAGCGTCCGGGATTACCGGTTCAATTGCCCGAATCCGGCGAAACCGGGGTTATCGACGCGGAGGGCAGTGCCAAGGCGAAAAATTCGGAGATCTGATTCTGCTGCCGGTGCACTTTCGCTGCCTGCTGGAGCAGCCTCCCCAGGACCAGACCGAGGATGATCCCTGCGACCGCGGCGCCCAGCAAAACTGCGCCGATCTGCCAGCGGGGGAGATGGTTCCTCCTTCTGCTTTCACGCAGATCGGAACGCATCCTGACCTTGACCCATCTCTTCGGCGCCCGGCCGGGATTGCCTGATTCCCGCCTGCGAAGATCACCCGGCTGCATTTTTTCTCCTGTGGAAACGGGCGGCCCGGGCCCATTTAATCTTCAGATACTCCCGGATGATCCGGGGATAAACCCGGAAATTAAAGAGGATATTCAGCGTCAGAAAACATTCATACGTGCAGAAACAGCGTGACTCTTTGATCGCCCGGCGGGCCCGGGCGGCCGCGGGACCGGACCAGAGGCGCTTGAAGTCATATCCGGCATCCCTCAGATTTCCCATCTTCAGATCATCGTGGAGTTCGCAGGGCAACAGATCTCCGTTGGCAAAGAGCGCCGCCCCCAGAATACCCGCATAACAGGGAAGAATCATCCGGTTCTCCCTGATGACCCGGGCGATGATCTGATGCCGGATAATCCGTTTCGCGTTGATCAGGTCCGCGAAGGGGAAGCGGTCATACCCGCTTAACATCCGTTCCTTGATCCCCCTCTCCATCGCCCGGGCGTATTTCTCGTAGTTGTCGATATTAAAAAATTTCGCCGCCGGCTCCATCGGTTTCCCCCGGCAGAGAAGCGTAAAAAGGTTGTCCGCCTCGGTCTCTTCGACGAAGTAGCGGTACATGCTCATCAGTTTGGCATCGTTGAACGAGGAGACCGTGGTCTCGACTGTCGCGGAAAAATGAGGATAGGCCTTTTCCAGCCGCTTCAATTCATGGAAGGTGGCCATCGCTTTTTCAAATAAGCCGGGGACGCCCCTGATCTCGTCATGATCCGCCCCGATCCCGTCAATCGACACGTCAACCATCAGGTCCATCCCCGGGCAGGTGTCCATTATTTTCCGCACGGTTTCCACCACCCGTTCCGTCAGGGAACCGTTGGTCGGAATGCCGACATTGAGAATATGGTTGTTCCGATGAAATATCCGGATGATTTCCGGCAGATCCTGCCTCAAAAAGGGCTCCCCTCCCGTCGGCAACAGGAAAAGAAAGTCATCCATCCCGGCGGAGATTTTATCGATCTCTTCCAGCGTCAGCTCATCGCGGCCCGGATGGATCCCCGCCAGCAGGCAGTGCTTGCACCAGGCATTGCAGCGCTCGGTGACAAAAAACACCAGGTAAAGAGGAGAGGCATGCCGTTTAGAGAAAACCCGGGAGGCGTATTTAAGATACCGCAGCGCAGACATAGATAAACTTTTACCTCACTTTTGAATAAATGAATCGGGACAATAAAAGGTAACGGTTAGGGTAACGATGCCCGTATCGGTAAGGGTAACGGTAACGGGCGCCGCGGCGAGCTCACGTAACCGTAACCGGCAGACGAAACGGGCCTCGTTACCGTAACCGTTACCCAGTTGCGCCGCAGGCGCTAACTTGTAATATTATACCATGTCCAATGAATATAACCAGTTCATCCCTTCCCGGGAATACCTTTCACTCTTTTTTCCGCCGGGTCTTCTCCGCGGCCCGATAGAGTCGTTGATAGGCGCCGACCATGGCCCCGATATCATACCCGGCCGCCACCTCATTCTGTGCCGTCCGGCCCAGCCGGTCAGCGAAATCCCGATCGTCCAGCACCCGCTCAATAGCTTGGGCCAAAGCCGATCCGTCCCGGGGAGGGACCAGAAGCCCGGAAAAGCCGTCCCGGACCAGGCCGGAGCTCCCCCCCACCGCCGTCGCCACCACCGCCCGCTTGAGAGCCATCGCCTCCAGGAGGGCAATGGAGAGGCCTTCCCGGATGGAACTGAGGACAAACACATCGGAGAGGCCCACAATCTCCGCCGCGTCGGGGCGGGAGCCGAGCAGGAACACCCGTCCATCAAGCCCGCGGGCCCGGATGGTCTCGCCCAGTTCCCCGCGCAGTTCCCCCTCTCCCAGGAGGAGGAAGTACACGTCCTGCCGGTGCCCGAGGATCTTTTCGGCGGCCTCCAGCAGGTAGCGGTGCCCTTTTTTCGGCGTCAGCGCCGCCGCCGTGGCCACCACTCGGTGTCCGGGGAGAACCCCGAGCCCGGCCAGTTTCCCGGCCGGGTCGGCGACTTTCCGCAAACGCTCGAGGTTGAGACCGTTTGCCACCACCCGGACTTTCCGCGCCGGAATGCCGCAGCGGGAGACGAGCGAACGGCGGACGGGTTCTGAAACCGCGATCACCTGATCGGTGCGGAAAGCGAGAATATAATCGAGCAGCCGCCGGGGGGCGTTTTTCCATTCGGACATGTTATGTTCGGTCCGGAAAAGAAGACACCGGGGGCAGAGGACAGCCCCGGCCCAACCCCAGAGATGGCTTGAGAAGAGATGGGTGTGAATGATCCGGACCCGGTTATCCCGGATGATCCCGAGCAGCCGCCGGAAGCTCTTGAGATCGAATGGCGACCGCCGGCCCAGCACAAAGACCGGGACGCCGATCGCCCGCAGCATGTCCGCGACACCGCCTCCCCGGGTCAGGGCGCAGACCAGAAACCGGAACTTCTCCCGGTCCCCCCGCTGGATGAGATCGTAGACCACCATCTCGGCGCCTTCCCGGGGGAGGCTGTCTATGACATGGAGAACGGTAATTTTCCGCTTATTCCGCATCATAAATCACAAATTCGTTACCATATGACAGATAACTAAAGCCCCTCTCCCACCGCCTTCTGCCAGAGATGATGCCAGAGGTCGAAAGCCCCTTCTATTTTCATCCGGAAATCCCCCAGATCATCATCCCGCGAGACCTCGGTCCGCCGGAGACGGAAGAGATCGTAGGGACGGCGGTTGGTCCCCGGGCGGACGGTGACCGCGCCCCGGTATCCGGCCGTCCTGACCCGGGCGGCCAGGTCCGGCGTGTGCTTGCCCCGGGGGTAGGAGAACCACTCCGGCCTCACCCCCAGCCGTTCTCCGATGCGGGAGGCGCTCCCCGCTATCTCGCGCTCCGCTTCCGGCGCCGGCAAACCGGTGAGCTCCCGGTGCGACAGCGAATGAGACCCGACCGCGATGCCGTATCCCCGCATTTCGTCCAGCATTTCCCAGGAGAGCGGGCGGGATTGCTTAGGCCCGGTCCGATAACGTTCCAGAGCGACCGGGCCGTCGATAAAACCGGGAACGACGAAGACCAGCGCCGGCAGCCGCCGCTGCTTCAGAACCGGGAAGGCCGTGTCATAGAAATCCAGATAGCCGTCATCAAAGGTTAAGACCAGCACGGTCTTCCCTTCATCCCTCCCGGCCAGGGCCCCCGACAGCGTCTCCACCCGGTAACCCTCCCCGAGCAGGAAGTCCATCTGTCTCGCGAACTCGCCGGGGGAGACGGAGAGCCGGTCCCCGGGGCAGTCGGCCACCCGGTGGTACATCAGGATCCGGACCCCTCCTCCCCGGACCAGGCGGCTGATCCGGGCCGCCGGGGCGGATAACACCGGGATGACCTTTCGCAGCGTGCGGCTACCCTTTCCCATGGCTGATGGTGTCCCCCGCCCATCCGGCCGGGCGCCCGGCGGCCAGAGAATACAGTTCCTCGACTTTCCGGCACATCCTGGAAACGGTGAAATCACGCGTCACCCGGCGGCAGGCCGCCTTCCCCAGCACCGGGAGAAGGGCCGGGCTCCCCAGCAATTCCGCCAGACGAGCGGTGAGGGCGGCGGGATCCCCCGGCGGCACCAGAAAACCGTTCCCGCCGTTATCGATCACCTCCGGGTTGGCGCCGACCGTGGTAGCAATCACCGCCCTCCCGGCCGCCATCGCCTCCAGGAGGGCGTTGGAGAACCCCTCGGCGAGAGAGGGAAGAACAAAGATATGCATCTCCCGTAAAAACGAATCCGGGTCTACAATCTCTCCGCGGAAGGTAAGCCGACCCTGTAAACGGTGCCTCCGCCCCAGTTCCTGCAGCCGGTCGTGATACCGCCGGTCGAGGACCCGGCCCCCGATATGCAGTTCCCAGGGCGGGTCCACGGGCAACCGGCCGGCCGCCTCCAGCAGGTACTCCAGCCCCTTGACCGGACGGATGTTGCCCAGAGTCCCGATCTTTATTTTTTCTTCCGGGACCGGCGGACGGACGGCCCTGCCGCCGGGGGGGGGCTCTATCCCGTTGTACACGAGCACGATCCTGCTTGCGGAGGCCTTCTCCCGGCGGAGCAGGTAGGATACCACCTCGCCGGAATTGGCGGTGATCCTGAACGTGAGGGGGTTGACCGCCCGGTGAGCCAGGATATGACGCCCCTTTTTCCAGAAACCGGTATCTCGCCGGCTGGTGATCACCGTGGTACCGGTGAGAAAGCCGGCGAGAGGAGAAATAATATTCGCCGCGAAGAGGTACGAATGCACCACGGAGACACGGTGACGGCGGATCGCGCCGCTCACCCCCCCGATCGCCCGGGCGAAACGCGGCCCCATGATATCCCGGAGGGCAAGCGCTTCAACCGGGACCCCTTTCCCTTCCAGTTCCTTCCCCAGGGGTCCTTTCTCCAGCAGGCAGCAGACAACCGGCTGAAAACGGTCCGGATCCAGGCCGGAGATCAGCTGCCAAAGGTGCCTCTGGGCACCCGCCCGGACCATCTTGTCGATAACGTAGAGGATTCTGATCATTATAAATTAGCTCGCTGCGCTCGCAAATTTATTATCCATCACTCCATCACCCCATCATCGCCTGGTTGCATATCCTGCGGGGAAACCCTGTTGTCCCGCAGGCGGTATTCCCTCCCGCACCGGGAGCAGACCGCCTCTTCATTTTCGAAGGTCAACCGTGTCCCGCAGGCGCAGACCCAGCCCCTGATCACGGCCGGATTGCCGTAGACCAGGGCATAATCGGGGACATCCCGGGTGACCACGGAACCGGCGCCGACAAAAGCGGAACGGCCGATCGTGTGCCCACAGACAATGGTGGCGTTGGCCCCGATGCTGGCCGATCTCCCGACCAGTGTCTTTTTATAAAACTCGCTCCCCCGCTGGGGAAATTCGCTCCGGGGGTTCAGGATATTGATAAAAACCATCGAGGGGCCGCAGAAGACATAGTCTTCCAGTTCCACGCCCTCATAGACCGAAACATTGTTCTGAATTTTTACCTGATCTCCGATCCGGACATTCCCGGCGATATTGACGTTCTGCCCGAGGGAGCAGTTCTTCCCGATCCGAGCGCCGGATTGGATATGACTGAAATGCCAGATCTTCGTCCCCGCCCCAATGACCGCTCCCTCGTCTACATAACTGGATTCGTGGACGAAGTAATCCCCCTGTTGAGAAAAATTAGAGCTGTCTTTTTTTATCATCGATCTTTCTCCATTTATAAATGAGCTTCCTTAGATCGCATATTTATATTTTGAACACTGAATTCACTTAAAATTTACCTGTGAAGTTATTATACTGCTTGCACACTCTTATTTTTCCGGAGGAAAAATAAGATTATAATTCTACCGTAACTCCTCCTTCCTCCAGTGACCTCTGGGCCGCCTCCAGAACCCGTACCACCGCGCAGCCGTTTTCACCGTCGGTCAGGGGACGCCGCCGCTCCTTCACGCACCGGATAAAATGTCCGGTCTCCGCCTGCAGGGGTTCCCCGGCCTTCACCCAGGGGATCTGCACGTCTCCGTAGCGAAGATTCAGATACTCCCCGTAGGTGTCATAGACGAGGTTTTCGGGCACTCCCTTATCGTAAATCCTGATCGGCTCGCTGCTGTCCATGTCATCGAAGACCATCATTTTCCTGCTCCCGACGATGGTCACCCGCCTGATTTTATGGGGGTCCAGCCAGCTGACATGAAGATGGGCCATTACCCGGTCGGGGAAGGTTATGGTGATGAAATCCACATCGGCCACATTGCTCTGAATATATGACTCTCCCCGGGCGGCCACCGATCGGGGTTCCCGGTCGATAAGATAGAGGGCGACCGAGACATCGTGGGGGGCGAAGGTCCAGAGAGCGTTCTCGCTCCGCCGGATCTTCCCCAGGTTGACCCGCTGGCTGTACAGATAATAGAGATCCCCGATCTTGCCGCTGCGGAGCTCGTCTTTTAGTTTTATTACCCCGGGATGATACAGCAGGAGGTGTCCGACCATCAGGATCAATTCCCGTTTCTCCGCCTGTTCACAGAGTTTCCGGCACTCGTCGGCGGTCAGCGCCATCGGTTTCTCCACGAAAACGTCTTTACCGGCCTCCAGGCAGTCTCGGGCAATCCGGTAGTGGGTGCTCCCCGGCGTGGCCACCACCACCGCCCGGATGGAGGAGTCCTGCAAAATCCGACCGTAGTCGGCGGTAACCGCCATCTCGGGATACTTCGCCCGGGCGGCGGCAAGCCGGGATTCCACCAGATCGGCGGCGGTGACGACCTCCGCCCCGGGCTGTTCCTGAAAATTCCTCAGCAAATTCTTCCCCCACCCTCCGACACCGATAATTCCTAATTTTATCATCACTCCCTCTCTTATCCCGGATTATTCATGAAAATTAATTCTACGGACAATAATACACATAATATCAGATTAAAATTATTTTTCCGGAGGAAAAATAAGACTGGATGAGAAAAGATCCGCGATCTGCCGGCTGGTCACCCGGATGTCCCACAACTGTTCTATCTTCTTCCTGCCCGACCGGCCGTACCTTCTCAACAATTCAGGATTACCACTGACCCTCTTAACCAGATCGGCGATCGCGCGGGGATCTTTCTCGGCGATCGCGAACCCGCAGAATGGGTTATCGATCAGCTCCGGCAATGAGGGGAGCGGAGTGCAGGCGACCGGGACGCCGACGGCAAGCGCTTCCAAGAGCACATTGGGTATCCCCCAGTGGATCCGCAGGACCGCGGGCAGGATAAAAATATCCGCCCACCGGTAATGCCGCGGCATCTCTTCCTGCGCCTGGTAGCCGGTGAAGGTGATCCGGCTTTCCAGGTTCTTTTCCCTAACGATCGTTTTCAGCCGCTCTTCCAGATACCCGCCGCCGATAATCCGGCAGTGAAAGTCGAACTTTTCCTCCGCCAGCAGAGCGCAGGCGTCGATCAGGTACTCGAACCCCTTGCATTCGAACAGACTCCCCGCGGAGAGGATATGGAAGGCCCCGTCCCCGGGAGCCTCCCCGCCGGCCGGCCTCCCTGCCCTCCCCGGGGCGGCAATTTTTCCCTTCAGACGATAGTTCTCCAGATCGATCCCGTGGTAGATGATCCTGATCTTATCCGGGCTGGTCTCCGGGGCAAGCCCCAGAAGGTGCCGCTTGTTGTCGGCGGTGCAGGTAATCACAAAAGCCGCCCGGCGGAGCTTCTCGCCCAGGCCGACGGTCTTGACGTGGATATCATGGGCATGCCCGGTGAAACTGAACGGGATCCGGTTGATCCGGGAAATACAGAAGGCCGTCAGGGCCGGATAGGTGGCCCACTGGCCGTGAACGTGCTCGATGCCCCGCTTCCGGCAGACGGCGGCGAAGTACACCGCCCGGGGGATACAGGCGAGAGATTTGCAGAGGAACTCGGCATCCCGCCAGTTCATCCTGATCACGGAAAAGACCATCGCCAGGTACTCCCGGGGCCGGGTAAAAAAAAGGCGACAGTTTTCCCCCAGCACGTTCCGATCCAGGAGAAGCCCGGCATAGATCGCCCTCTCCGCCAGTCCGTTGCCGACGGCATGGCGCACGGGCTCCCGGCTGCTCTTCTTCAGGGAAAAGACCACCAGGTCCAGCAGCCGCTCGAGGGCGAGGAGCTCCCGGAGAATAAAAGCCTCGTCGTAGCAGGGGAACCGGGAGAAGATCATGGCGACTTTCTTCATATAAATTAGCTCGCTTTGCTCGCACGATTCTAATGGCTCCCCGCCGCGAGCGCCGGGGG
>JAZDIV010000014.1:0-8185 GCA_043804695.1 PVC group bacterium
TGGTAATCGGCCTGACCGTGCTGCCCGAGACGGCGGAGCGTTTCCGAGAGGCGTGAGTGGGCCCGGCCCGAGTCCGGCATCAGTTTGAGCGATTCCCGGTAGGCTTCGGCCGCTTCTTCCGGCTTATCGGTAAGATCATAGACCACGCCGAGATTATAGAACGTGTCGGGGTCCCTCGGATTGATGACGGCCGAGCGCTTGAGCAGGGCGATCCCCTCCTCCGCCCGCCCCTGCCGGCAGTAAATGATCCCCAGGTTATTATAGGCGGCGGCATACCAGGGATTTAGTTCGATCGCATGCTGAAAGAGAGGGATCGCCTTGTCAAACTCCCCCGAACGGTAATAGATGTTCCCCAGGTTATTGTACGGGTTGGGATAATCGGGCTCCAGGGTCATGGCCTCCCGGTAGGAGCGGGCCGCGTCTTCCACCCGGCCCCGGGTGAAATAAATATTGCCGAGGTTGTTATGCATCCGGGCGCTTTCCGGGGTATAGACGAGGGTCCGCTCGTAAAAGGTGAGGGGGTCCCTGAAATAGCCGTTCTGGTGCGCCGTCAGGAGGCCATAGAGAAGCAGCACCGCTGTCCCCGCGGCTAAAACCGGCCGCCGGTGTCGATCCGAACGGAGAAGACGGACATACCCGGCGGAGATCAGCGTGAAGATCCCGATCGAGGGGAGGTACAGCCAGTGCTCGGCGATATAGGTCTTGATGGGATAAATCCCGCTGACCGGGCCGAGACCGATGAAAAACCAGCCGATCGAAAACAGGACGAGGCTGACCGGCTTCCGGAGGCAGCCGCGGACGGCGATCAACAGGAAGACGGCCGCGATCATCACCCCCCCCAGTACCCGGGGGTCATCCGGCCGGAAGAGGACGAAACCATACTCCTGGTGCAAATCCACCGGGATGAAGACCAGCTTCAGGTAACCGGTAAGCGAGGCGAAGAAGCCCGGCAGCCGTTCCGAAAGAGCGGTGGGAACAACCGCCGGGGCCATTAATAAAGCGCGCAAAAGAACGTAGCCGGCAGCCATCGTCGCCAGGACCAGGAAGACCGGGAAAGCCACTTTTTTCCTGAAGGCAACATGATAGAGGAGGATGAGGGCAGGGAGAACGACGCTGTTTTCACGCGAGAGGAGGGCCAGGAGATAGAAAAAAACCGTCAGAATGGATACTGAGAGGTGCCGTGAGTCGAGGTTTTTGAGATAGCTGATGAAACAGGCCAGCAGGCAGAGGGCGGCCAGGGAATCGGGGCGGCCGGAGATGTACGCCACCGTCTCGGTCTGGATGGGGTGCAAAACAAAAAGCAGCCCGGCAATGAAAGCGAGCAACTTATCCCGGTAAAGAAGGAACAGCAGGAAATAGACGGCGACAGCGGCCAGAACGTGAAAAAGGATGGAGGAGACGTGATAGCCGGCGGGGTTCAGTCCCCAGGCGGCGTAGTCGGCCAGGTAGGTAACGGTGGTCAGGGGGCGGTAGTAGTTGTAGGTCTCTCCCGAACCGGCCGCCACGTCACCGGTTACGATCCGGGGAAGATAGGCGACACTTCTCAGATAGACATTGTTCCTGATAAAATGAATATCATCCCAGATAAAAGCTCCCGGTAAGGAGGTGAGATAGACCGCGATCCCGGCCAATGCGATCAGAATTACCGGCGTCCAGGCGCTTTTCCGAAATGGGCGATTTACTGAGGCATCCGTTTCCATAATCATAAAGTAGCGCCTTCGGCGCTACTTTATACCCGCCCCCCGATTGATTCAGTCGGGGGGCTGCTGGTTAACTAAAATGTTTTCACCTCTTATTTTTTCGAAGAAAAAATAAGATTATTGTCCCGATTCATTTATTTAAAAATATTGTTATCGGGATCCCGACGGATGTCGGGAAAATTCCGACACAGGAACTTAGTCCTCACACAGTCTACCCCACCTCCGTCCCGAAGTTTTAATCGGGGTTTATGGGGGCTTAGGGCAACTTCACAAACCATAGATTAACACGGATTATCCATGAATTTTTCGGGTTAAGTGCCAAAGCATATTTCGGGTTAATGTACTTTCGCCACTTTACAGATAGACCGACTGCCTGTAAAGTAGGCATCGGCAGCACGGATTCGGATTTCCTGTCGAGAAATAACCAGGGGGCAAATAATGAAGATATTTTTTTCGGGTCTGTTACTGTGTGCCTTTATCCTCGCTCTTCCCGCCGGGAGCAGGGGGACGGACGAACTGCTGGGGGCGCCGCCCACCTACATCAATGTCACCTTCACCTCCGGGTCCCGGCCGCTGCCGGGGGTAACGGCGGTACTGGTCGACGGATCCAACATGGAGTGGAAGCAGGTGAGCAACCCGGAAGGCGAGGTCCGGTTCGTGTTCGAGGCCGAGTCAGGGATGGCCTTTCTCACGTTCTGGCGGGGGGACATGGTGCCGGTGTACAAGAAGGTCTTTGAATACAACGCCGGCAACCACTACAACTACACACTCACCTTGAATGAATAGGGCTTTCCGGTGGCGCGGGTAGAGAGACCAAAAGGTTTTCGAGCAGGAAATCCTAAATTCTAATATCGAAATCCTAAATAAATCCTAAATCCAAATGACCAAATGTTCAAAATATCGCCGGTTTTAGCCCCATTGCTTAGGATTTTTAATTTCGGTCATTTGATATTGTTTAGGATTTAGTATTTAGATATTAGGATTTGATATCTTACGAGGTTTTCGAGAAGGGTCTATCTATTGCCCCTCCGGGCCGTCCACGGACTCCGGCGATCTCGCGAGGGTCGATTCGATCAGGGATATCAGCTGGCCGCCCTCGATCAGCACTTTCTGGGTCATCTTCATCTTGTCGACGGGATCGACGGTGCTGATCAGTTCGATGGGAGCGAACGTCTCCATCAGGCGAGAGCCGGTAAAAAGCTCCTTCGCCACTTCCAGAAGCTTGTTGTAGCGACTGATGAAGGAGCCGGAATCGTAATACCCGGCGCCCAGCTGCTGGATCATCCGGAGGTCGTTCAGGAGGGTGCGGATCATCCCCAGGAGCACTTTTCTCTCATCCCTGCGGGTACTGTCGCTGGATCCGGGGTTCATTTCTTCTCCTTGGCCGGCGCCGGCGAGGCTTTCTTATCGGCCTTCTTCTCCTGGGCCGGCGGTGCCGCCTCATCCAGGAAGGACAGCCGTGCCATCGCCGCCCCGTCACCGCGGCGGGGGCGGGCAAACTTCAGCAGGCGGGTGCATCCTCCCGCCCGGTCCGCGAACCGGGTCCCGGTGTCCGAGAAGAGCTTTCGTACCGCTTCTTTATCCCCCAGCGTCCTGATGGCCCGGCGGCGGGCGGGCAGGGTATCGCGTTTGGCCAGAGTGATCATCTTCTCAACCAGCGGCTGGGCGGCCCGGGCCTTGGCGAGGGTGGTGACAATCACTTCCTCCCGGATCAGGCTGGAGACCAGGTTGGCCAGCATCGCCGCCCGGTGAGCCGACGTCCGGTTCAGTTTGATAGTTTTCTTCCTGTGGCGCACGGTTCTTTACTCCATGTTCAAGATATTGCCGGCCTCGATCCGCTCCGGAGCGGCGTCCAGGGGTATCTCCATCCCCAGAGAAAGGCCGAGGCTGGAGAGAATGCCCTTTATTTCCTCGAGGGACTTTTTCCCGAAATTGCGGTATTTGAGCATCTCCATTTCCGTCCGGCGAACCAGATCACCGATCGTCTGGATATTAGCCGACTTGATGCAGTTGGATGACCGGACCGAGAGTTCGATCTCGTTGATCGGCATGTTGAGCAGTTTCTGGAGCTTATCCTCCAGGTCTTCCGTCTCGATATCCTCTTCAAACTCGATGGCGTAGAGATCCGGATCCGTAAAAAGATCGAGGTGCCTCCGGAGCACGGCCGACGATTGAATGAGAGCCTCGCGGGGGGTGAGACGTCCATCGGTCCAGATCTCGAGAATGAGGCGGTTGTAATCGGTCCGCTGTCCGACCCGGGTATCTTCAACATGATACTTTACTTTTCTGACAGGGCTGAAGATCGAATCAACCGGGATCACCCCGATCGCAGCCTCGGGATCCTTGTTTAATTCCGCCGGGCGATATCCCCGGCCGATCCCGACGCCCAGCTCCATGTCCAGCGCCGCCCCTTTGCCGAGGCGGGCGATCAGCTGCTCCGGATTGACGATCACAACCGTCCCCCCGGTATCGATATCCCCGGCGGTGACTTCTTTTTCACCCTTGGCCGAGAGCCGGATTGTCCGGGGCTCCCGGCCGTCCATCTTCAGAACGATCCGCTTCACGTTGAGAATAATCTCGGTCACATCTTCATAGATGCCTTCGATGGTCGTGAACTCATGGAGTACGCCTTCTATTCTGACATCGGTGACCGCGGCTCCTTCCAGGGAAGAGAGGAGAACCCGGCGCAGTGCATTGCCCAGGGTGAAACCGTAACCGCGTTCGAAGGGTTCGGCGGTGAACATGGTGTAGATATCGGTCTTGGTGTTTTCGTCTTCCAGCAACACTCTCGGAAGTTCAAACTTCCCCATCACAATGGCCATAGTTTTCCTCCTCTGAAATTTCAGATCGGCACCAGGCGCGCTGCCGGCGCGCCGGGCTATTTGGAATACAGCCCGACCACCAGGGAAATGTCCACCGGGACCCTTACTTCTGCAATCGCGGGAAGACGGAGCACCTCCCCCCGGAACTGGTTTTTGTCAAGCCGCAACCACTCCGGTACCACCTGCGCGTGGGACGCCTCCAGCGCCTCCGCCGCCCTTTGACGGCTGGAGCCACTTTCCTTGATCTCAATCACGTCGCCTACCTTCACCTGATAACCCGGGTAATCGACCCGCCGCCCATTTACCTTGACATGACCATGTCGAACAAACTGCCGGGCGGTGCGGATGGCCGGCGCAAAGCCCAGACGATAGATCACGCTGTCGAGTCGGCATTCCAGAATCCGGAGCAGGTTCTCTCCCGTCCGGCCCTTCTGTCTCACCGCTTTTTCAAAATAATTCCTGAACTGCCGCTCGCCGATTTGAAAGCTTCTTCTTAGCTTCTGTTTCTCCCGCAGCTGAGTGCCGTACTCTGATATTTTCCGGCGCCTCAGGCTATGCTCGCCCGGGACGCTTGCGCCCTTCTCCACCGGGCACTTGCTCTTCAAGCATTTGGCCCCCTTGAGAAAAAGCTTCATCTTTTCCCGGCGGCACAACCTGCAAACTGGACCGATGTACCTTCCCATAATGACTCCTGAAACCGTGTGGGTCTGTTAACCCGGATTATTCATGAATCGTTTTACACCCGGCGCCTCTTCGGCGGACGGCAGCCGTTGTGAGGAACCGGGGTCACATCCCGGATCGCGGTAATCCTCAAGCCGAGCGACTGGAGAGCGCGGACCGCCGACTCCCGGCCGGCCCCGGGTCCCTTGACCCAGACCTCAATCCGCTGCAGGCCCATGTTCTTCGCCTCATTGCCGGCCTGCTGGGCCACCAGCTGGGCGGCAAAAGAGGTGCTCTTGCGCGACCCTTTGAACCCCGATTTCCCGGCGCTGGCCCAGGCGATCACCTCGCCCTCGAGATCGGTTATCGAAACGATGGTATTGTTGAAAGTGGCCTGAATGTGCGCTACTCCCGCGACCACCGAGCGGGTACTCTTCTTTTTGCCTGTCTTTTTCTTCTCTTTTACCATGCACATTTCTCCTGATAATTACATCCCACCCGTACTGAAGCGCGAATACGCTAAGGTTGCAGTTCTTTCTTCTTCTTTTTCGCTCCGACCACGCCCCGGCCGGGGCCTTTCCTGGTCCGGGCGTTGGTATGGGTCCGCTGGCCCCGCACCGGGAGTCCCCGCCGGTGGCGCAGTCCGCGGTAGCAACCGATGTTCATCAACCGGTTGATGTTCTGCGATCTCTCCCGGCGGAGATCTCCTTCAACACGATAGTCTTTCTGGATGATCGAAGTCAGCTTGCCGACCTCATCCTCGGTAAGATCCTTGGCCCGCAGGCCGGTTTTGATCCCGGCTTTCTCCACTATGTCGCCGGCCAGCTTGCGCCCGATACCATAGATCGAGGTCAGCGCGATCTGCACCGGTTTCTGTTTCGGGATGTCGACCCCGACAATTCTGGGCATCGTCGCTCTCCTTTATCCCTGCCTCTGTTTATGGCGGGGGTTGGTGCAGATCACCCGCACCACGCCCTTGCGTTTCACGATCTTGCATCGCTCGCACAGTCTCTTAACCGACGCTTTTACTTTCATTATATTTTTTCCTTCGGAAAAAATAATGGGGAAACTTTATCGCCAAAAGTTATTCCACATATTTTAAAAGATTACGCCACTATCCACGCCATCTCCGGCATTGTTCAAAACCAACCCGATTTATGAATAAATCGGGTTAGAGCCGGCGGACAATCCGGCCCTTGGTCAGGTCATAGGGAGACATCTCCATCAGGACCTTGTCCCCGGGGAGAAGCTTGATGAAATGCAGCCGCATTCGGCCCGAGATATGCGCGAGCACCAGATGCCCCTCGCCGACCGCTACCCTGAACATGGTGTTCGGCAGGAGTTCCCTGACCTCGCCTTCCAGTTTGATCGCTTCGTCTTTTTCCATTATGAACGGATCTGAATGAAGATCTTCCGCAATATATCATACGTCTCCCGGCGGGTGATATCGGCATCGACCCTCGTCAGAAGACCTCTTTCGGCATACCACCGGATCAGCCCGGCCGTCTTTTCCTGGTACACACGGAGCCGGCGGCGGATCGCCTCCGGCTGATCGTCCGGCCGCTGATAGAGCTCTCCGCCGCAGAGGTCACAGACGTCCGGGACCCGGGGCGGCATGTTTTTGACATGAAATATCTTGCCGCACTCCCGGCAGACGCGGCGGCCGCTGAGCCGCTGAACGACCACCTCTTCGGTCGCCTCCAGGCAGATCGCCCGGTCCAGGGCGGTTCCCATCTCAGCCAGAAGTTCTTCCAGCATCTCCGCCTGGGGGATCGTCCGGGGGAACCCGTCCAGGATATACCCTCTTTTCGTGTCTTCTTTCAGAAGCCGGCTCTTGATGATGCCAACCGCCACCCGGTCCGGCACCAGATTGCCGCCGTCAATATAGCTTCGGGCCAGTTTTCCCAGCTCCGTTTCCGCTTTGATCTCTTCCCGCAGCATATCGCCGGTCGAGATCTGCGGGATGCCGAACTCCCGCGAGAGGTCGACCGCCTGGGTGCCCTTTCCGGCCCCCGGAGATCCCAGGAAGACGATTTTCATCGTCAAAACCTCCCCCGCAGCTTGCCCTTTTTCATGAAGCCGTCATAGTGGCGCATCAGGAGGTGCGACTCGACCTGGCGCATGGTGTCCAGCATGACCCCGACCAGAATCAGGAGGCTGGTTCCTCCGAAGAACTGGGTGATGGTGAAATCCAGATTCAGCCGACCGCTGATCAGGGTGGGGAGGATCGCGATCGCCGAGAGGAAAAACGCGCCGGAGATCGTGATCCGGGTCATCACCCGATCCAGATACTCGGCGGTGTTCTTTCCCGGCCTGATTCCCGGGATAAAGCCTCCATATTTCCGCATATTATCGGCGACATCAACCGGATTGAAAGTGATGGCCGTGTAAAAATAACAGAAGAAGATGATACAGAGAACATAAAGAAGCATATAGAGGGGCGCCCCCGGGGCCAGATAACTGCTGAGAACGGAGAGGGCGGGGATAAAGCCCGCGAGCGTGGCGGGAAACATCAGAAGCGCCGAGGCGAAGATGATCGGGATCACGCCGGCCTGGTTCACGCGGAGGGGGATGTAGGTCCGCTGGCCGCCGTAAATCTTGCGGCCGGCGATCCTCTTGGCGTATTGAACCGTGATCTGACGCTGCCCCTGGGTAACCATGATCACGGCCGCGACCACCCCGATGAAGAGAATCGCCATCACGATCAAGAGCCCCAACGGCTGGGTCTGCTTCTCCGGATCGAAAGGCGAGAATACGTTCCAGGCGTCAATGACCGCGGTCGGGGCCCGGGAGATGATGCTGACGGTGATGATGAGCGAGATTCCGTTTCCGATCCCCCGCTCGGTGATCTGTTCTCCGAGCCACATGATAAAAGCCGTGCCCGCCGTGAGGGTAATCATGGTCATCAAACGGAAGGACCACCCCGGGTCCATGACCACCAATTCGCCGCCGGGCCCGGTCATGCGCTCGAGTCCCACGCTGATCCCAAATCCCTGGATGAGG
>JAZDIV010000015.1:0-9290 GCA_043804695.1 PVC group bacterium
CTATCGCTCGGGACAGGCTACGCAATCTCAACTCTATGCACAGCAAGAGATTGCTTCCCGCCACGCTTTGCTCGCGGCTTCGGCTAACGCTCGCAATGACCGCAATCGTTGATGTAAATACTACAACGGTCGGATTAATAAGTATTATTCCCTCTTCTCGGTAGCCCCGGCGGTTATTGATTCTAAAGTGAGCGAGCCGGTCGCGTGGGCAAGGTCGGCCAGGGCGATAAAGAGATCTTTTTCCGAACCGACCAGCTGACTCCGGGCTGAGGAGAGGTCACTCTGCGACTGAAGAAGATCGAGGATGCTCTTAAGGCCCGCGTTATAACTCTCCAGGGCAAGGTCATACGATTCTCTCGAGGTCTCGAGAAACGCCTGGCTGAAGGTATACTTTTTAACCGCGGTATTAAACGCGTAGAACTTGGTCCAGACTTCGGCGCTGGCCTGGAGTTCGGCCGACGCCAGTTGTTCCCGGGCTACCTCGGCCTGCGCCTCGGCCTGGCGCTTCTTCTCACGGTCGCTGAAACCGGTGAAGATATCCCAGTTGAGGCTTACATATCCCGTATACAGGTAGCTGTCGTCATACAGTTCGGGATCTTCTCTATAACTGTACCAGAGCTTGTTGGCGGAGCCTCCGAGATTTAATGACGGCCAGAGTAGGGAACCGGTAACGTCAACCGCCGCTTCCTGGGCCCTCAGTTGGGCCCGGAGAGAGGCTATATCCGGCCGGCGCCGCAATCCTTCCTCTATCAAACCGCTGACATCGGCATCGGATATCTCGGTGGGAAGTTCCCTGGCCGGCGGCGCGATCGTGAATACCGCATCGGCGGGCAGACCGAGCACCTCGGCCAGGCCGGCCTTGCCGGTCTCGACATTCCCCCGGGCGACTTCCAGGTTGTATAAGGAATCCTCATACGAGGACCGGGTCTGGAGTTCGTCCAGCTTCGAGGAGAGCCCGACTTCAAATTTCTGCCGGGCGGCTTCATATGCTGTCCTGGTATCGGCAACATCAGCTTCGGCCGCTTCCAGCTCCGAACGGGAGCTGTGAAGTGTATAGTACGCCTTCTCAACATCAAACAGGAGGTCCTGAATCGACTGATTGAAGGAATAATTGGCCGCCAGAAGAATCTGCCGGGCTTCCTCGATACCTCCCCGAACGCCGCCGAAATCAAAGAGGAGGTAGGTCAGCTCGAGGGCGGGGCCATAGTTGAATTCATCCGAATCGGGCACATTGACGGTACCGGACTGATCATCCTTCATGGTGTACTTCTGCTTCAGGTATGTCCCCTGTCCGGAAACGGTGACCTGGGGATAGAGCAGGCTCTCCGCCTGGCCGACCTGAGCGGCGGACACACGGGCACTGGCCCAGGATTGACGGGTGGCCGGATTATTCATCAGCGCGATATCCGCACATTTTATCAATGTCAGGGGGCCGGATGTATCAATCGTCTTATCCCGGAGCGAATCCCAGACCGGGTCTTCCTTCTGCTCCTCCCGGGCCCAATCCGGAGGAGTCCAGGGCTGAGAAACCTCCCGGGGGGGATCCACCATCCGGCATCCCGTGCCGGCGGTGGCCAGCAGGGCCAGAAGCGATATAGTAGTCAGATACATGTATATTTTCATGACAAACATCCCTGTCCGATTGAACCGGAACACTGCCGCTGTCTAAATCAGTATCGAATCATATCACACGCCCCCGGCCGGACAAGATAAATATTCTTTACATATATAAATTACCGCCTCCGGCGGTAATTTAGAAGAATTTCATTTTTAGAATATAAAATAAATGGATAATAATCCAAGAACCAGTTCAAGTCCAACTGATCAGTCCGTAACGGTAAGCCCTTTGTATCATCAAGCAAAAACTAACTATTTTTACTTGGTTGCTTTTTCAACTGTTTCGGAATTTCAATAATCGGATTTTCCGATTATTGAAATTCCGAAACAGTAATGATTGCCGTTGCCGAGAACAATGAAATGGAGCATAATCATCATATTCAGACACAACCAGGTTAAAATTTTTCGCAGAAAAATCTTATGTTCTGGATACTATTTTTAATTCTCTTCCCCCTGCTCCCCGCCGTTCTGCTGACGGCAATCCGCTCCCGCCGCCTACAGGCCGCTATCGTGATCGTATCCGCCGCCGCCATCGTCGCCGCCTCGATCGCCGTGAGCATAACCGGCCTGCAGACCCAGCCCGGGCCGGAGGGGATCCGTTTCTTCACCCTCTCCTCCCCTCTCTGGAACCGGCTGGTGATAGCCGGGGACATCGTCCTCGCCCTGATCTTCCTCTGGATCTGCCGACGCCTCCCCTTCAAACGGCTGTGGATCCCCCTTCTGGTGATCATTCAATACGGTGCGGTCATCTATTACGATCTCAGCGGGCGCATTCCCGAGTCCCGGCGCTTCTTCTTCCTGGACAACCTTTCCGTTGTCATGGCCCTGGTGATCGGTGTCGTAGGACCATTGATCGCCGTCTACACGATCGGCTACATGCGACGCTACCACGAGGAGCACCCGGATATCCCGGACCGCACCAACCGGTTCCTGGCCGCGATCTTCCTTTTCTTTTTCGCCATGTACGGGATTATCTTCTCCCACTGCATTACCTGGATATATCTGTTCTGGGAGATAACGACACTCTGCTCCTTCATCATGATCGGCTACCCGAAAACCGGGGAAGCGACCGAGAACTCGTTCCGGGCCCTCTGGATGCTTCTGCTGGGAGGTCTCGGCTTCGCCGCCGCTATTCTCTACGTCTCGAATCACTGCGGCACGGTCGAGCTGACATCCATCCTCAGGATGGAGAAGGCCGTCGTTCTCCTGCCGATTCTTCTGATCTGTTTCGCCGGGATGAACAAGGCGGCCCAGTTTCCCTTCTCGAAATGGCTGCTCGGCGCCATGGTCGCCCCTACCCCCTCCTCGGCTCTCCTCCACTCGAGCACCATGGTGAAAGCCGGGGTTTACATCTGCATCCGCTGCTCGCCGATACTCCGGGATACCATGGGCGGGGGGATCGTTGCTCTGATCGGAGGCATCAGTTTCCTGGTCGGATCGGCACTGGGCATAGCCCAGCGGGACGGCAAGAAAGTGCTGGCCTACTCGACAATCGGCAATCTGGGTCTGATCATCCTCTGCGCCGGGGTGGGAACGCCCCTGGCCCTCTGGTCGGCGGTCATGCTGATCGTCTTTCACGCCCTGGCCAAGGCCCTTCTCTTCCTCTGCGTGGGAACGGTCGAGCAGCAGATCGGCAGCCGGGATATCGAGGAGATGCACGGTCTCATCTCCCGGATGCCGCTGGTGACCATCATCATGCTGGTCGGGATCGCGGGCATGTTCCTCGCCCCCTTCGGGATGCTGATCAGCAAATGGGCCGTCCTGGAAGCGCTGGCCCGCACGAGCCCGGTTTATCCGGTTATCGTCATCTTCGGGGGCTCGCTGATGCTCTTCTTCTGGGGAAAGTGGATGGGGCAGCTGATCGCCGTCACCCGGCCGGAACCGCACCAGGAGAAAGGGATCGGGATCGAGTGGGTCGCCCTGGCGACGCTGGCCGTCCTGACCGTGCTGATCTGCGGGCTGTACTGGGTGGTGGGCATCTACCTGGTCGTGCCGCTCTTCGGCATCGACCCGATCCTGATGAAGGTCGATGTCTGGATGGTCTCCGTCCTGCTGGGGCTGATGCTGCTCCTGCCGCTCGGTTTTTTAATCCGGTGGAAGCACCTGGTCCACGTCGATCCCTATCTGGGAGGAGCCAACGTGGCCGACCCTCACATGTTCATGGGTTCTCTGGGGACCGAACGGTACTGGTGGTTCAACAACTACTATCTGAAAAATCTTCTCCAGGAGAAACAGATCACGACACTCGCCAACACGGTAACGATAGTGCTCCTGGTTGTTATGTTCTTCTACTGACTTCGTACTGAACTATATGAACCACAGAGAACACGGAGATCACGGAGTGAAACAGCAATTACTTCTGCAATATTATCTCCGTGAGCTCCGTGCTCTCCGTGGTAAACATTAATACTGTATGACAACACCGCTTTACATGGTACTCGTCTATCTGTTCCTTTCACCGTTTGTCGGTGGAATCATCTCCGGGCTGGACCGGATCATCACCGCCCGGATGCAGAGCCGGTACGGCCCCCCGATCCTGCAGCCCTTCTACGACGTTTTCAAACTGTTCGAGAAGCAGAACCTGACCGTGAACCGCTTCCACGGGTACTACCTGATCTGTTTTTTGATCTTCATCATCCTGAGCGGCGCCATGTTCTTTGCCGGGATTGATCTTCTCCTGATCATCTTCGCCTTCACCGTGGCGGACATTCTTCTGGTCCTGGCCGGGTACTCGACCAACTCGCCCTACAGCTCGATCGGGGCGGAGCGGGAACTCCTCCAGATGCTGGCGGCGGAGCCGATGCTCCTCCTGACCGGTGTCGGCTTCTACATGGTGACCGGCAGCTTCCAAGTCTCGGAAATCTGCCGGGCGGCGCTGGCCGGGAAACCGCTGATCCTCTACCTTCCCGGGGTGTTTATCGGCCTGACCTTCGTCCTGACAATCAAATTCCGGAAATCCCCCTTCGATCTTTCGACATCACACCACGCCCACCAGGAACTGGTCAAGGGGATCACGACCGAGTTCGCCGGCCCGTCGCTGGCGCTGATCGAGATCGCTCACTGGTACGAGACGATACTGCTCCTGGGACTGATCTACCTTTTCTTCGCCTTCGAGCCGGTGGTCGGTGTTCTGATCACACTCTTTGTTTATTTTCTCGAGGTTTTGATCGACAATGTCAACGCCCGGATCAAGTGGGAAATGATGCTAAAGGCGTCCTGGCTGGTGACCCTGGTGGCGGGGGTGTTAAATATAGTTATATTACACCTGGTTTATCGTCTGTAGGGGCGAATCTTCTATTCGCCTCGTTAATAGCATCCGGGCGATCACAAGGATCGACCCTGCATGGGATGCATTAATAAATCGGTAACCAATCAGTAACCCGGGCGGCAAAGCAATAATAATGGCGTTTATTCAAAAATCTCCCTGGATCATCCACTATGACGGCTCGAGCTGCAACGGCTGTGATATCGAGGTGCTGGCCTGCCTGACCCCGATGTACGACATCGAGCGGTTCGGGGCGGTCAATATGGGGAATCCCAAGCATTCCGATATCCTGCTGATCACCGGTTCGGTCAACACCCAGAACCTGGAAATTATCCGGGTCATCTACGAACAGATGGGCGACCCCCGGGTGGTGGTCGCGATCGGAGCCTGTGCCGGGAGCGGCGGGATCTTCCGCGAGTGCTATAACACCCTGGGAGGAGTCGAGAAGGCAGTGCCGGTCGATGTCTTCGTCCCCGGCTGCCCGGCCCGGCCGGAAGCGATCATTGACGGGGTCGTGCGGTCCCTGAGAATACTGAAAGAAAAGAAGATAACGGGAGCGACTACTCACGCCGAAGGAAGCGGCGACGAAACCAGGGAACTGCCCCCGGTGCCGGATTTGAACGTGCCGGAGGAAAAAGAATGAATGTCGAACATCGAACGATCTGTAGGGGCGAACCCCCGTGTTCGCCCGAATGTTAAAAAATAAACATCGAACGTCCAACGTCGAACGAAAAATAGGCCGAGGTAGCAGTTACGGTTGGTAATTTTTCCGAAGGAAAAATGATATGTTTGAGGAAGAGGCACTCATAACAATCAAAAAGGACGATCTCCTGGATAGGGTCCGGGGGATGGCCGACGGGGGGTACCGGCTGGTCCAGATCGGCTGCACCCCCCTGGAGGAGTTTCAGCTGGATTACAGTTTTGATCTGGACGGGAAGTTTGTCGACCTGAGGGTGATGCTCCCCCGCGAAAAGGCCCACGAAAAGGCGGTGCTCCCCAGCCTGACCGGCATCTACCTCTGTGCCTTTCCCTATGAGAACGAACTCCACGATCTCTTCGGGATCACGGTGACGGATCTCGCGGTCGATTACGGCGGCAATTTCTACCGGACGGCGTCGAGACCGCCCATGCCGCCTCCCGCTGCCGTTACGGATGATAAGAAACCGCCGCTTCAAAATACCGAACAGAAAAAAACTGATGAAACCACGAAGGACACGAAGGATCCCGAAAAATAAAAAATACCCATTTTTCTTCGTGTCCTTCGTGGTGAATAAAACTATTACTAAGGAGAGCATAAAAATAGGTTACACGTCATTGCGAGGAACGGAGTGACGAAGCAATCTCCATCATTTTGAGAGCAAGAGATTGCTTCGCTTCGCTCGCAATGACTATCTCAAATAATGCAATCTATTTTATGCTCTCCTTAGTAAGTAAGAACCAATACAGCGATTATGGGCACACGAACCATAATTCCTTTTGGTCCCCAGCACCCGGTGCTGCCGGAACCGATCCACCTCGACCTGGTCCTGGAAGACGAGCGGGTGCTGGAGGCGATCCCGTCCCTGGGCTTTGTCCACCGGGGACTGGAGTTTCTTTGCCTGAAAAAGTCCTTTCTCGACATGGCATACGTCGCCGAGAGAATATGCGGGATCTGCAGCTTCATGCACGGGATGGGGTACTGCCGGGGGATCGAGAAGATCATGGGGATCGAGGTGCCGCCCCGAGCCTCCTACCTCCGGGTCTTCTGGAGCGAACTCTCCCGGATCCACAGCCATCTCCTCTGGCTGGGGCTCACGGCCGACGCCTTCGGCTACGAGAGCCTTTTCAACCACTGCTGGCGGATCCGGGAGAAGATTGTGGACATCATCGAGGAGACGAGCGGCGGCCGGGTCATCTTCGGGGTCTGCATGGTGGGCGGCGTCCGCCGGGACGTGGCGGATCAGGAACTAAAATCAATCGCCCCCCGGCTGGACGGGATCGAGAAGGACTACCAGACCATATCAGCCGTCTTCATCAAGGATTACACCGTGGCCCACCGTTTCTCCGGGGTGGGGATGCTCTCCCGGGAAGACGCCCGTCTCCTCGGCGCGGTGGGACCGACCGCCCGGGGGAGCGGACTCCCCCAGGACATCCGGACGATGGGGTACGAGGCCTACGGAGACCTTGACTTCGAGCCGGTCGTGGAAGAGGCCGGCGACTGCTCCGGGCGCTGCCTGGTCCGGGTCCGGGAAGTTCACCGTTCCTTCGACCTGATCCGCCGGGCGATCGCGAAGATCCCCGGTGGCCCGGTCGGGGCAAAGGTGACGGGGTTCCCGGAAGGGGAGTACTTTTCCCGGATCGAGCAGCCGCGGGGGGAGGTTGTCTACTACGTGAAAGGGAACGGAACAAAATTTTTGGACCGGTTCCGGGTCCGGACACCGACCTTCGCCAACATCGCGCCGCTGGTAAAGATGCTGGATGGATGCGAACTGGCCGATGTACCCGTCATCGTCCTTTCGATTGATCCCTGCATCAGCTGCGCGGAAAGATAATAACACGGTAAGGGTTAGGGTAACGAAGCCCGTATCGGTGAGGGGAATGGTAACGGCCGCCTAGTCCGGCCCACGTAACCGTAACCATTAAACGAAACGGGCATCGTCACCGTTGCCCTGACCAGTTGCGAACAAAGTGAGCAACTATAAACACTATGCAAGACGTACCGGCAATTGAGATGCTGAGGACCGTCCTGAAGAGCCTCTTCGGGAAGTCGGCCTGCAAGATGTACCCGAAGCGGCCGGCCACCGTCTTCGCGGCGACCCGGGGGCGGATCAGTTTTGACCCTTCCGCCTGCATCCTCTGCACGCTCTGCGCGAAGAACTGCCCGCCTGAAGCGCTGACCGTCGACCGGGAGAAGTATTTCTGGAGCATCGACCGGCGGAGGTGCATCCTCTGCGGGGCCTGTGTCGAGAAATGTCCCAAAAACTGCATCACCATGGAGAACACCTACGCTTCTCCCGCTGAAGCCCCCGGGATTGAACAGATCCCGGTCTCTCCCCCTCCGCCGGGGGGCAAGCAGTAATCGGTGATCGGTGATCAGTAATCGGCCACATGACAGAGCATCTTAGTCATTCAAGTGACAGAGCATCTTAGTCACCTGGCTATGTTATTATAGTGCCAAAAAAATACTAGTGGAGGTTTATATGTCCAAAAAAATTATCCGGCCGAACTCCGGAAGGCTATAGTCAGTGATGTAAGGTATGGTTTATCTCAACGCAAAGCAGCGGTTAAGTATAATGTCTGTTTGGGTACTGTTCAGTATTGGTTGCATAAATCTGATGGCCAAAGACTAGATCGGGTTGATTGGAATGATTTGCCACGGGTGGCGAAAAACATCCACCGCACGTTGGTAGCCATTGAAGACAAGATATTGGATCTTCGAAAGGAGCTGCGAGAAGACAGCGATCTTGGTGAATACGGTGCGGAGGCTATTTATCGTGTGTTGATCAGTCAGGGTATCAAAGATGCCCCGTGTCCTCGCACCATAGGTCGCATCTTGAAGCGACGTGGGAAGCTGGACGGAAAAATGCGCGTCCGGCGGCCTGCGCCGACTCCAGGCTGGTATCTGCCCGACGTAGTCAAAGGGGAGGCAGAGCTTGATAGTTTTGATGTGGTGGAAGATCTGGTTATCCAGGGGGGCACTCACGTCGATGTTCTCAATGGAATCTCGCTTCATGGGAAGTTGCCTGGATCGTGGCCGATGGAGCAAGTCAGCGCCAAGGCAACTGTAGAGTCGATTTCGGGACATTGGAAAGAATGTGGATTGCCACAATATGCTCAATTTGATAACGATACGCGATTTCAAGGAGCTCATCATCACAAGGATTCAATTGGTCGAGTAATGCGTTTGTGTCTTGGCCTGGGAGTAATCCCAGTCTTTGTTCCGCCGCGAGAAAGAGGCTTTCAAGCAAGTATAGAGAACTATAACGGGCGGTGGGAATCGAAAGTATGGAGTAGATTTCAACATAAGGATATTGAAGATCTCAAAGGCCGATCTGATCTTTATGTTAAGGCCTATCGAGATCGGATGGCTCATAAAATTGCCGATGCGCCTCCAAGACGGCCATTCCCGGAAGAATGGAAATTGAATTTACAAACTCTACCGCGAGGGCAAATAATATACATTCGTCGAACCAGTGAGAAAGGGTCAGTACACTTCCTTGGGCGCACGTTCAGTGTAGATAAGCACTGGGTTCATCGCCTGGTGAGGTGTGAAGTTGATCTTCGATCTGATCGGATAAGGTTCTACCGGTTGCGGAGAAAAGAGCCCAAAAATCAGCCGTGTTTGGGTGAAGTGGCCTATCATATATCCAGGGAGCGCCTCAGCGAATAAAATCAGATTCATTAAAATCGAACCGTGCTGCCTTTCCGG
>JAZDIV010000016.1:0-8438 GCA_043804695.1 PVC group bacterium
CAGAGGCTGATCCGCCTCGGGAGGAGATCCGCCTCAGGCGGAGAAGCGATCTCAATTTACGAATAGAATATGTTATATTCCAATGGGTTGAGATTGCTTCGTCCCCCTCACTTCGTTTGGGGTCCTCGCAATGACAGGCAATGTATTTGATTTTCTCCGCAGCAATACCCGCGGGAAAAGCAGCCCTTGCTGATTATGCAGAGTCTGGAAATAAGCAGAGAGCGGTTGAAGATCGCGGTCTGGATCTTCGCCCTGGTTATGCTCGGGCTCTTCGCGGTCTTCATGGCCGCGGTCCCGGTCCGGTCCGGCACTCCCCAGATCTTCCGCCTGAGGTATTACGCCCTCCAGCAGGGAGTGGAAGGGGGGCCGCTGAGTTCCTCCCTGGCCGATTTCGACTGGAGGAAGGCCTTTGTCTGGAGGGCCTCCGATACCGAGTACCGCCAGCGCCAGTTCTCCCAGTTTTTCGAGGTTTTGACCCCCCGCCTTTACGCCCATCTCTACTACTGGTTTGGGCCGTTTCTGTGGTTCCCTTTCTCGCTGCTCTGTGCCTTACTGATCGGGTTTATGATCACCCTGGTGGTCCGCCAGTGGTCCGGCGACTGGCTCCCCGGCCTCGTCGCCGGCAGTTTCTGGCTGCTGACCACCGAGGTGCTGGTCGGCCACCACGCCCCGATCCGCTACGCCAAGGATTTAGTCACCCTGGAGATTCTCGGTATGGTATCGCTTCTGCTGGCGATGAGAGGAGCGGACCGGAAGCAGAGGTTGCTCTGCGTGATCGGCGCCTGTTTCATCTGGTGGCTGGGACTCTTTACCGACGAGTACATAATTTTCCTCCTCCCCGCGCTGGCGGCGGCGGTTCTCAGCTGGCCCTGGCTCAAACCGGTCCGCTTCCGGCTGCTCGCCTCCTTTCTCCTGCTTCTGGCAGCTGGATTGCTCCTCTTCTTGCTGGTTCTTCCCGACCTAATCTCCCCCGATCAGAAAGAGCCCCTGGCGGAGAGAACCCTCCGCGCGATGCCTTCGCTGGCGGAAAAGATCGTTTATAACCTCAGGTATCTGGTTCTCAATACCGGGGATGTCTTCACCTACACTTTCGGCTGGTCTCATCTCCGTTCCGGGGTTCAAACCGGCATCGCCGCCCTGGCGGGAGTTTTCTTGATCATGCTGATCCTGATCACCCGGGCCTGGAAGGGGTCGGGGAGGATGATTCTCTTCTGGCTGATCACCGCGGCGGCGGTCGGGGGGATACTGCTCCCCGAGGGCAAGGATATCCTCCACCAGCACACCTATTACAACCGCCCCCTGGTCGCTCTTCTCCTGGTGGTTGGAGGACTGTTCACCGCGAATATCTTCCGGTCCGGCCGGATCTTCATCATCTCCGCCTGGCTGGCGGGGTTGCTCGCGTTCGCGGTTTTGAATTTGGCCGCCAACTCTTCGGCGGTGAAGGCGGACCCCTATTTAAACAAGTACGGGGCGGAAGCGATCCTGCGGATCCACAATCGGATCAAGAGCGGTGAACTTCCCGCCCCGGTCCTGGTTTCCTACCCCCAGTTCCGGGATGTGACGGGCGGGGTTTACCGGGAACTGGAGCGCCTGCCCTGGCACACGCTCGATGATGGATCTCCCCCCTGGTCCCTCTATCGATCACTGATGCCGCGGCTTTATCTCCGTCACTTTGAAGAAGGTTCGATCCGCGCCGATCCCCGGCAGTTCATCCGCTGGGCCGGGGTTGACGAACATAAATACCGGTCGGCGGCCAACAGCTTTTACGATATGCCGGCCGGGGTGGTCTGGGACCTGGCGGCCATCCGGAAAGCGGCCGGGCCGTCCGCCGCGGGGCTGGTCTGGCAGTCCATCGACGGAGAAAAGGCCCAGTCGGCGGTGGTCGAGGATTTCTTGGGAGAGGCCTCCTTTATCTCGCTGCCGGCCGGCCAATGGCGCGCCGAACTCCCTCTCCCGCCGGGGGTCGAGGACCCGGTGATGATTTTCGTGGTCCGGCACCAGGGCCCGGCGGTGGTTTCCGTCCCCGAGTCCGTCAGCGCCAGAGAGATCGAACTCTCCTACTTCTGGTCCTTCCTGATTCACTCCTTTCCCCTCCGGAGGGGAAAGGAGCGGGCCCGGCTGGTTCTGGAGACCGGGGGACCGGCGGATGTGATCGGCCCCCTGATCGTCCCCGGGGAGGCATTCGCCTCCTTTATCTCCCCGACCGGAAAGGACATGGTGCCGGCCGCCACTCCGCGGCCAGCGCGGTCCGTTCGAACTCCGGCAGAGTAACCGGCCGGAATGCCGCCGGCTGCGCGGCCCGGTCAGTGCTTCTTCCGGTATTGCCGGATGGTCTTTAGCCCTTGCAAGATCAGGCTGAAAGAAAGCCTGGTCTTGAAGAGGCCGACCGTGTTCCAGTATCCGTACCAGAAAAAATGGAGGTATTGAAAAAGAGGGTTGGGGGGAAGCTTGATCAACAGGCGGACCAGGGGGAGGAGAGAGGGAAACCTGACCGTGATCGACGCGAACTTGTGGAGGTTTTCCAGCCGGTCGGCGAGCCGGGAGTTGTGGTAGTCCAGCCGGCTCCGGGTGAAGACTGAGGGCAGCTTGCCCGGCCGGTCAAAGGCGTCCTTCTCCAGGTAACCTTTTTCGATCGCGTATTTCCAGATCTCGGTATGAGGGATGGGGATCAGGATGGCGAAACTGGCCCAGGTGGGGCGGCAGCGGATATTGAGCCGGATGGTCTTCAGGTCGGTCTCCAGGGGGTGGGGAACAGGGAAACAGGCCATATTCTGGGAGAAAGACCGCAGCCCGTGCTTGTTGAAGAGATCGAAGGCGCGGATGATGTCGCGGTTGGTGACATTGCCCCGTTTGAGAATCTTGGCCGCCACCTCTTCGTCCCCGCACTCCACGCCGACCGTGGTCACGAAGAGTCCGGCGTTCTTCAGCATCACCACCAGTTCCTCGTCGATGAACTCCGCCCGGAACTGGGCGAAGAAGGGGAGCCCGATCTCCTCCGGGTAGCGTCGGCAGAACTCGGCGATCACCTCCCGGGGGAGGAGGGCGAAGTTGTCGTCGTGGAAGTAGATGAAGTCGAGCTGGTGCTCGGCCAGGATCTCCTTGATCTCCCGCAGGACATTGTCCAGGGTCCGGTGACGGCAGATCCGGGAGCCGCGGTATAAGCGGTTCCACTGGGAGTTGTAGCAATAGGTGCATTGATTGGGGCAGCCCCGGCCGAACATTACCGAGACGCTGCGGCCGAAGATCTGACTCCCGGGTTCGAAGATGGGGAGGAGGTTCCGGTCGGGGAAGGGGAGGGAGTCGAGATCCTCGACCAGGGGCGCGAACGGATTTTCTATTATCCTCTCCCCGTCACGGACCAGGAGGTTGGGGATGCGGAGGTAATCATCCCCGGTCTTGACCGCCCGGATAAATTCTCGGAAAGCGGCTTCCCCCTCTCCCCGGCAGACGACGTCAATTGCGTCATCACGGTGAATTTCTTCGGGAGAGAAGGTGTAATGATGACCACCGAAGATGGAGATAAATTGCAATCCCCGGTTTTTCAGGTGGCGGTTGAATTTCTGAAGATCGTACTGCTCGAAAGTCATTGCGCTGTAAGCCACGATCTCCGGCCGGTAGTCCAGAGCCTCCCGGAGGGCCTCTTCGCTCTCCTGCCGGTTGAGGATTAAAAGACGGCGGTCGAAACCTTCTTCCCGGGCGATGGTGGAGAGGATCTGGATCCCCAGCCGCTCGGTCTGAAAGTTGTCGAAGATAACGAAGAGAATTTTTAACGGCCCGGCGCTCATCGGTGCTCCTGGTTACTCCATTAGCAATAATTCCGCTATCGAATTAAAGTTTCGACCACGGTTATTCCCGTCGTATATTTCCAATTTATAGAATCGATAGGCCTTGTCGTTGGGGAAAGACCATTGAAGCCAATCATTGGTCGGGGGCGGAGCTTCCTGGAGAATCGGGGCGATCAATTCCCAGCTTTCCCCGTTCTGGCCGCCGAAGATAGCCGCGTTACGGAAAAATTTGTCCGAATGGTTCCGACGGGGACGAGCGGCTATGGTTCTTATCTTTTTCAGCTTTTCTTCGCCAAAATCGATGATCAGCCAGGTAGGCCTGAGCATTATCGTCAGCGTCGGCTGCCAGAAGGTATCGGGATCGCCGTCGAACAGTGCTTCGGCTCCTTCATATAATAAATTATAAGAAGAAGCAGTCACTACCGCTTCAGTTCCCTCGGGCAGGTTGGGCGAATCAGTAATACGCTTCTCAACGTATTGATCCAAACCATCTCTGGTGGACCAGCCGAAAAACATCCAGGCCGACGCCGGAGGATAAAGCGGCCGCAGTCTCGCTAGAGCTTCTTTGTCATCCCGGTTGCGCCAGGCCCGCGATACCATTGAATATGAATATCCCCTTTCTCCGTCCCTCTCATCCTGAAGAAAAAACGCGTTAATTTTAAAGAAATTATAAGCCAGCATAGCGACCAATAAAGCAAACAGCGCTTTACTGGAATAATCGAAAACTTTTCTTTGATTTAATGGGAGCAGAAGAATTGACAACGGAAATACCAGGAAAAGGGAAAACAAACCATTGTAATAAAACGGTTCTACCAAAGGCGTATTTGACACCGTTAAATTAATGCGGCTCTGAAACAGAATAAATAACGCCATCACAATTAATGCTCGTATCATCAGCCTCTTTTTAAACGCCGGCATCACCGTAAGAAGGAAGATAAAATATCCCAAAACAGCGATATGAATAACACTCCAGTCGGCGCCCCACGGCGCAAGTTGGCTTTTGAAAAGTCCGGCCCCGGTCCGGGCGCTGTAACTTAACCATCTTGCCGGCGACACATAACCGCCGTAATAAGGATGCGATTTCTGCAAGGGCTCCCAGAAATCAAATTTATCGAATCCATAATGATCCGCAATATGCGGCACCAGGTAGGTTACCGCTAAGAGAAAACAGATTAGAAACATAAGATACGGGCCAATAAAGAACCATTTTCTCCTTTTCGCCAGAAAGAGCGAGGGGAATAAAATCGGGATACAGACATAGACAAACCAAGCGGTTTCATCCGTAAAAAAGGCTAAGAACATCACCCCGAGCAGAACCAGGTATGTTGTCAAATCCTTAGCAGTTAGATCATCTTTCTTCTTCAGGGAAACGGTGATTCGGGAGGCGATATAGAGACAGCAAATAACGAAAAAGTTGGTTAGTTGCTTCGCCGGCTGCTCGTAAAGAGTTATCGGGTATAGAAAACCGCTGGAGGCACAATACAGGGACACCCCAACCCAGGCCGCCGTCCGGCTCTGCGTCATATTGTTCACCAGCTTAAAGAGCAGGAAGGGAGACAGAACCAGACTGAATAACCAGGCTAAGGAGAGAGTAGGATGGGGAATGATATGGTTGAATAACCAGATTCGAAATTTGATATCCAGCAATTCGACTATATCGCTTATATGCCGAGCCCGGGATAAGCCGAATTGAAAAAGCCACTTATCAAAAGTTCGTATAAAATCTTCCGGGACAAGATTAACACCGTTCCGCACCGCATCCGGGTAATGCTGCAGGCCCAACTGTGCCCGAACGAGAAGATATTGGTAACTGAAAACGAAAAATCCTATATAAACCAGAACAGCGGCAAAAATATGTATATAGAATTTCCGCCCGCCGGCTCTTGATTGATCAGGAATTGAATGCAACATCTCGTCTCATCCTCGGCCTTTTTGAGGTTCCGCCAGCTCGGCCGCACCGGGAAGAGAGGCTGACGGCTCCGGGTTCTATCAATCACGCACGCATAAGGGTAAATTCTCCCCGCGCAACTGTTGCTTGATCCGGGGGGAGGTTCGAACGCTGTTTAACGTCGGGAAAGGTGTTTTCGAAAACAATCTGCCCCGGAGGGGGAAAGAACACCACCGAAACCGCAAACGCCGCGAGTATCCCGGGGCCTGCAACCGTATAACCGGGAGAAGGTATGCAGCGGTTACTGGATATAACCCAACGACCTGAGTTGCTTTTTCACCTTATCGCCCAGGGGAGGGGCGCTTCCTTCCCCGGGGGCGAAACTCTTCCGAAAATTCTGGTTCTCCGCCTTGAGAAGTTCAGCCTGGGACCGCATCTCCTTGAGGATTTCTTTTTCCGCCCGGGCCAGGTTTGATTGTTCGCCCGGATCTCGGGTGGTGTTGAAGAGCCATTCGGTCTGTCCGTTCCACTCCAGGTTGGAATAGGCCCAGTCCCCCCTGGCCAGCCGCTCGGAGACGTCCATCTCCCGGGAGTGGGGACCCTGGTAGGTCAGGGCGTAGCTGGAAATCAGGGGGTCATACCGGCCCTTTCCGTGGAGGAGAGGAAGCATCGATACCCCCTGGATCCGGGGGGGAGAGGAGATATTCAAGTAATCGCAGATACTGGGAAGGATATCCATTGTCCTGACCAAATCCGGGATTTTTTGACCGGCGTAACGGTTGCCGGGGAACTTGATGATCAGGGGAACATAAAGGTGCTCGATGAAGAGCCGGCCGTGCATCTTCCCCCCGTGTTCGTTGAATTCTTCTCCGTGGTCCCCGGTCAATATTATGAAGGAGTTTTCGTAAAAGCCTTCTTCCTTCAGGATATTCAGCAGATCCCGGAAGATAGTATCGGCATAGGCGATGCTCCCGTCATAAAGTGAGACGATATGATTATTGTGATCGGGACGATTGAGATCAACATCGCGCCAGACGCTGTTTTCATCCCAGATCCCCCAACCCGGATCTTCATTCTTCAACAGCCCGCTTCGATCAATCGGCAAACCCGGGACCGGTTTTGGCAAGAAGCGGAGTTCGAATTCAGCCGGGCACTGGAGGTAGGGATGATGGCAGAGAAAGTGATGGAGAAATAAGAATAAAGGTTTTCCCTGGTCCCGGCTCTCTTTCAGCCACTTCCGGATGGACTGCAATTCCCGCTCCGGCCGGTAATAGACCGTCTGGAAGTTGAAGAAAAAGTCCCCCCCGTAATAATCAAACCCGCGGTCGAAACCGAAGTCGGAAGAGACACACCCCCCGCCGTGCATCCCCACGGTCAGGTAACCAGCGGCTTTTAAAACCGAGGCCAGGGTGGGAACCTCGGGGGAAAGGGTATTATAAATGTCTGGATCGGTGTCGTTGGGGTTGTTGACCAGGTGCACTGCCGGAGTCAGGGCGGTGAAGATGGAAGCGTGGGCGGGAGCGGTCAGGGGGGACTGGCTGATCGGATTGGAGAAGAGAACGGAGTCTTTGGCCATTTCATCGATAAAGGGGGATGTCCGGCGATCGTAACCGTAGCAGCTTAAGTGATCCGCCCGCAGGGTGTCGAAAGAAAAGAGGATAATCAGCGGTTTCTGTCCTTTTTGGGCTGGAGGAGCTGGTCTGGAGTGCGCGGGGAGTGAACTTAGTGCTACTCCCGCTGCTACCGCCCAGATCATAAGCAATGATTTCATATGCTGTATGACTAAGATGGCGAAAATTTCTGGAGCCCGTTACCTTCTTTATACATTTTAAAACATAAAAATGACAAAGCACCTGAAATATGTTTCTTTAAGGCGTCCCAAGTCCTTATCTTTAACAGACGCTTAAATATATAGTTTGGCCGAAAATAAAATGACCACAACGCCTTCCTGCTCCACTCCTCAGCATCATCAATTAAATAAGGTATTCTTTGGGTCTGAACTCCCAGAGTAAAATCGGACCAATAATTTTTGTTTACCAATCCTTTTTTACAGGCTAATTTAAATAAATCTGTCTGAGGTAGCGGAGTGCCAATAGAAAAAATTGCCCCATCTGGCTCCAGTTCTTTAGCAAAAGCTATGGTCTTCTTGATAGTTTGGGGTGTATCATTTACATAACCGATCAGAAAATAGGCCATAATCTCAATCTTTGCTTCCTTGGTCCATTTGAAAGCTGACCTAATCTGTTCAATAGTGATGCCTTTCTTCATAAGGTCCAGCATTCCTTGATCTCCGGATTCAACACCATACCTTAAGGTTTTACAGCCAGCACGAGACATAAGCTTCAATAGTTCCGGGTCTACATTATCTATTCTGGTTGGACCCTGCCAGCGTATCTTTATTCCTCGCTCCAATATTTCATTGCAAATTCCGGCGATGTGAGTTCTCCTAACCGTTATGGCATCATCACAAAAATTGATCTCACGAGCACCGTACTTTCGAATTCGATCCTCTATCTCGTCAACCACTGACTTTGGGCTTCTGGTTCTAAAAGTTTTGCTTGGAGGGTCCTTTAGACAAAAGCCACATCGGTAAGGGCAACCCCGAGCGGTAACTATAGAGGCAAAGGGATGTAAGGCATTGGCTAAAGAATATTCTTTTAATGGCAACAGGTGGATGGCTGGAAATGGTAACTGATCAAGATCTTTTATTATTGCCACTTCATTGATGTGAGTGCTTCCCTTCTTTTTATAAATCAGGCCCTTAA
>JAZDIV010000017.1:0-9419 GCA_043804695.1 PVC group bacterium
CGCCCCGCCGGAGGCGAGGTCGCATCTGCGCCAATTGTACCGAATCTTGAAGAGTGTCGCTCCCGACGGGACGGAGGCAATCAAGTGGGGGGTCCCGGTGTTCTGGGAGCGCCGAATTCTGTTCGGCTTTGCGGCGTACAAGGCGCACATCAGCTTCGGGCCCGGGCCGGCCGCCATGAAGCGCTTTTCCAAGGAGCTTGCGAAGTACAAGACCGGGAAGGACACGATGCAGATCCCCTATGACCAGCCCCTCCCCGAAGACCTCGTTCGCAAGATCGCCGCTTACTGCATCACCGATGTGCGGGAGAACGACGCCTGATGGATGTAGACGCAACAGGATTGGTCGCGGCTTTTGCTCAGTACCGGTAGTGCCCGGGCTTGTAGGGCCCTTCGACCGGGACGCCCAGATACTCCGCCTGCTCCGGAGTCATCACGGTGAGATGAACCCCCAGCTGCTTGAGGTGAAGGCGGGCGACCTCCTCGTCCAGTTTCTTGGAGAGGGTGTAGACCCCCGGCGCCTTCGGGCGGAGCGCCAGGTCGATCTGGGCCAGCGTCTGGTTGGTGAAGGAGTTGCTCATCACGAAGCTCGGGTGGCCGGTCGCGCAGCCCAGGTTGACCAGGCGCCCCTCCGCCAGCAGGAAGATCGCGTGCCCGTCGGGAAAGACGTACATGTCGACCTGCGGTTTGATGTTGACCTTCCTGATCCCCGGCCAGGTCTCCAGCTGGCTGACCTGGATCTCGTTGTCGAAGTGGCCGATGTTGCAGACGATGGCCTGGTCCTTCATCTTCGACATCTGCTCGGCGGTGATGACATCCCGGTTCCCGGTCGCCGTGACGTAGATGTTGACGATCCCCAGCACCTCGTCCACCGTGGCCACCCGGTAGCCCGCCATCGCCGCCTGGAGAGCGCAGATCGGGTCGATCTCGGTAATGATCACCCGCGCCCCCAGGCCCCGGAGCGACTGGGCCGAGCCCTTGCCCACATCGCCGTAGCCGCAGACCAGGGCCACCTTTCCGGCGACCATGACATCGGTCGCCCGCTTGATCCCGTCGGCGAGCGACTCCCGGCACCCGTAGAGGTTGTCGAACTTGGACTTGGTGACCGAGTCGTTGACATTGATCGCCGGGACCAGCAGCTTCCCTTCTTCCATCATCTGGTAAAGCCGGTGAACGCCGGTGGTGGTCTCCTCGGAGACCCCCATCCATTCTCCGGCGACGCGGTGCCATTTGCCGGCTTCTTCGACCAGAGTTCTCTTCAAGAGACGATTCAGTTCGGCTTCGTCCGCGCCGCCGGCCGGCTTGTCCAGCAGCGCCCGGTCACTCTCCGCCGCGTAGCCTCGGTGGATCATCAGGGTCGCGTCCCCCCCGTCATCAACGACTAAATGGGGCCCCGACCCGTCGGGCCAGGTCAGGGCCCGGAGGGTGCATTCCCAGTAATCGGCCAGGGTTTCCCCCTTCCAGGCGAAGACGGGCACGCCGGCCCGGGCAATGGCCGCGGCGGCGTGGTCCTGGGTGGAGAAGATGTTGCAGGAACACCACCTGACGTCGGCTCCCAGATCCTTCAGGGTCTCGATCAGGACAGCGGTCTGGATGGTCATGTGCAGGCTGCCCGTGATCCTCTTCCCCTGCAGCGGTTTTTCCGGGCCGTACTTCCTCCGGGTGGCCATCAGGCCGGGCATCTCCTTCTCCGCGATCTCGATCTCCTGGCGGCCGAAGTCGGCCAGTCCGATGTCTTTGATTTTATAGTCGGTATTTTTATTCATGTTCACCGTCTCCTTTCAGGTTATTCAGTATATTATTTTTCCAAAGAACAAATAATAAATTAGGGCAACGGTGTTACCCCTTGTAAGTCAGCCGAAGAAAAAAGAACAGTCCGATCGCGCCGAAGACGATGTTGGCGGCCCAGGCCACCAGCCAGGGAGCCAGATACCCCTGGTTCCCCAGGGCGCCGGTAATGGAATAAAGGGCGTAGTAAAGAAAGCTCAAGGCCAGGCTGATCCCCACCCCGGCCAGTATCCCGCCCCGGCCCACCCTCATGCCGAAGGTGAGGCCGAGCAGTCCCATGATCAGGCAGGAGAGGGGGAGGGCCAGTTTCTGATGGAGCTCGACCAGGATCGGCCGCAGGATGACGGCCGGGAAACCGGCTTTCCGATCCAGCGATTCCTTCAGGTCCAGATACCCGAGATAGGACAGTTCCTTCTTGCTCTGGAGCAGATCGGCGGGGCGGACCTCGAAGTCGAAGGCTTCCTTGGTCAGCTCTTTCTTGATCGGGATGTCGTGCAGGGGATAGGTATAGATGACTCCGTCAAAGAGCCACCATCGATCATCCAGCCAGGCCGCTTCCCGGGCGCTGATCCGGCGGTAGGGCTTCCCGTCGGCCCGGAGATCATGGATCGTCACCCCCTGGCCGCTGTTTTTCCCCGGACGGAAGGACTCGAAGTAAAAGGCCTGGTTGGTCGAGCGGTTAAGGTAAGTGACATTGGTCAGCACCTCCTCGAAGTTTACCCCCGCTTGCAGTTTCTTCAATAACTGGCTCTCCCGGAGGGTGCGGGGGACGATCTTCTCATTGATATAGAGGACCCCCAGGCTGATCAGGAAAGTCGCCAGAAGCAGCGGCGCCGCCACCCGGTAGATGCTGATCCCCGCCGATCTCATGGCCGATATCTCGTTATGCTTATTGAGGAGTCCGAGAGAGGAGAGCAGGGCCAGGAGGATGGCGATCGCGGTGATATAGCCGGTGGTGGAGGGGATAAAAAGGAGATAGTACCTGACAATGACCACGAACCACCGGGAAGTCTGGATGAAATCCTCCAGGTTCTCGAAAAGGTCCCCGATGATGAAGAGCATGATGAAGGAGACCATGCAGTAGACGAAAGGGACGAAAAACTTTCTCAGGATGTACCGGTCGAGAATCCTCATATCTTATTTTTCCGATGGAAAAATAAGAATATAACAGAAAAGGAGCCAGAGGACGATAGAAGAATCTTCGGCGTTCGGACAGCCGAAGAAAGAGAAATTTCTAACCTGGAGTATTGCTGTTCTTTTACCTGTTGTCATTGTTCAAAACTAACCCGGTTTAGGCCAGCCTGTTGGCAGGCTGGCCTAAACCGGGTTAATGCGGTGGTTTCTGAAGAGACTCAAACCGGGCCAGCGTGAAGCCGTCGCCGGTCTCCACGGCGGTTGCCGGGGGCAGCTCGCCGGAGCATTTCTCAAAGCGATCTCTATCCAGAAAGAGGAAGATGCTTTTTGTGCGGTCAGCCGCGCCGGCCATCTCCCTGAATTGTTCAAAACTCAAGAACCTTCCCTGGGCGTCATCATAGCTCAGGCCGTATTCCAGTTCACCGTCATATTCGAGCAGCAGCACATCATCCCGGTCATAAAACCAGCAGAGAGCGGCAGTACAGTGGCCGTCCGAGACCAGGATCGTTTCCGGTTTAACCGCAGATAGATTGTCCCGGAGAAAATTTTCCGGGGCTTTCCCCTCTTCACCCGCTTCCGGCAAAATAAAGTGGGAAGCGAAGAAAAGAAATACCGGTGCCGCGCAAAAAAGGAGGAGTTTTTTAAAAGGCTCTTTTTGTCTGGCTGACACTATCAGGCAGAAGGACCAGATCAGAAGACCGTCCGCCGCGATAATCCACTTCCAGTTCTCCCGTCGGTGAAAAAATCCTTGGACCGGGAACCCGGTTGTCTGGAGCACGATCAATCCGGCCGCGAGGATAATTAATAGTGCCCCCAGGACCAGGGCGCCGCCGTTGAACATTTTTTTCTTTCCCCGGGCGAAATATTCCAGAATCCCCAATAACAGGAGGATGACCAGGGGGGGATAGCAGGGAAGGATATACGTTACGAGCTTGCCCCGGGAGAGGGAGAAGAGGAGGAAAGAGAGGGAAAACCAGCAGGTCGTATAGCGGAGAAGCGGATCCCGGAGAAATTTCCCGGACAGGCCGGAGACCGCCGCCGGAAGCAGCATAATCCAGGGTAACGCTCCCCAGAGGATAGTATGAAGAAAGAACCAGACCGGCTCGGGATGCTGGGGGTCACTGCTCAGAAAGCGCTGGATGTGTTCGGTCCAGAAAAAATAGTTCCAGAAATCGGGTTCCCGGAAATGTATCATCACCGCCCAGGGGAGCGCGATCAGGGCGGCCGAGAGACCGGGCACCCAGCAATTTCTGATCAGTTCTCTTCCTCTGCCCTCCCAGAGCATGAAGGGAACGATCACAATGGCCGGGATCGCGAAAGCGATAAATCCCTTGGTCAGGAAAGCCAGTCCGGCAAAGATGCCGCCCGCAATCAGGAATTGTATTCTGGCCCCGGGCCGGCCCTTCCGGTAGGCGAAAAAGAACGCGGCCATGGCCGCGGTGATAAACAGGGTAAAAAGGCTGTCAAGAAGATTGATGGTCCCTACGGCAAAGACCTCCAGGGAGGTCAGGTAAGCCGCGGCGGAAAGGAACCCCGCTCGCCAGCCGCGTCCGGAGCCGGCAAGAAGCAGGAAGAGGATCATCGCCGAGGCTCCGGCGGCCAGGGCGGAAGGAAACCGGACGGCGAAGGCGTTTTCTCCGAAGAGCCCGAGCGCCGCCGCGGTCAGCCAGTAACCGAGAACCGGCTTTTCGAAGTAGCGGATTCCATTGAGACGCGGAACGATCCAGTCCCCCGAGGCCCGCATCTCCCGGGGGATCTCGGCGTAACGGGATTCATCCGGGATGATCAGCGGGCGGTTGCCGAGAGGGATGATGTAGAGGAGCAGGAACAGAAGGATGACGGCCGGGATGAACGTCTTCACGGTACCTGTTTTCAGGGAGGCGGTTTTCATTGTCAGCGCCGGCAACCGGAGGGATGCCGGCGTATTACAATAATGCTCTCGTGGTGACACCGAAATGGATGTAGGTAGGCCGTTCCTGCCCGTCACAGGGCGAGTTGATAATCCCTTTCTTGAGGATAATACCGCGGTCGGTTATGAATGTCGAGTCCATGATCGTAGATAGAGCTTACTGGAAAAGCACGTAAGCTCTAAAATTCTAATATCTTCAGCCAAAGGCTGATCCGCCTCTGGCGGAAAATACGAAATCCTAAATAATATCAAATGACCAAAATCACAAATTCAAAACAATTTCGCCAAGCATCGCGATATTTGGATATCTGGTCATTTTGATTTTGGATTTATTATAGATGATCTTGACGCCGTCAGACTCGATTCGCCGCAGGGCATCCGGTGCCCACGGCAGCGGAACTTTGTGTGATGTTCGCATCCGGAATCGGCCATCGGTTATTGTTCGATCGATGTCCACCACCACGCAGAGCGGGAGATCTTCTGGCCTCCCGGGGGCGCCTTTGGAGATGCACCGCACCGGCAGCAGGAGGGAGGTCAGTATCAAAACCGGCAGCGGCAGCCTGGCCGCAGTTTTCCGCCTGCGGCTCTCCGTGGATATTCCCTGAGTTTTTAGCAGTGCCCGGTGCATGAGACAGCCCGCCCCAGATCTAAGGGGGAGGTTGAGGTTGAAAACGTGACAAATCTATCAGGTGGAGATTACCGGGGGGTTGCCGGAAGATTACAAATCGGCAATGTACGGTAATCGGCCGGGGAAGTTCGGTCACTGAACGGTTCAGGCGGAAAGGGGATTTTCCCGCGGCAGGGTGAGGGTAAAACTGCTTCCCCCGCCGGGGACACTGTTGACGAGGATATCACCGCCGTGAGTCCGGACGATCGCCCGGGCCAGGCTGAGGCCGAGACCGCTGCCCGGCTGGGAGAGGCTGCTCCTGCCCCGGTAAAAACGTTTGAAGATATGGGGCAGTTCATCTTCGGGGATGCCGGCGCCGGTGTCGGTGACGGCGATCCGGAGCTTATCAAGATCAATTTCAATAGAGACGGTGATCCTGCCGCCCGGGGGAGTAAATTTCAGGGCGTTTTCGAGGAGATTCGACAGCGCCCGCTGCAGTTTTTTTCTGTCCCCTTTCAGAGGAGCGATGGCGTGCGCTTCGCAGACCAGGAATACCCCTTTTTCCTCGGCTACCGCCTGGTAGAGGGTACATGCCTCCCGAACCATCCGGGCCAGATCAACCTCCGAGATTTCTTTTTTGGCAGTCCCCGCTTCCTCTTCGGAGATATCCAGCATGGTATTGATCATCAGGAGCAGCCGGTCGCATTCTTCAACAGTGCTGGCAGCCATGTTCCGGTAATCGTTCAGGGAGTCCTCCCCGGTGAGGGTGGTCTCCGCCAAACCCCGGATCCTGGTAACGGGACTGCGGAGATCATGAGCGATGTTATCATTTACCTCCTGCATCCCGGTGATCAATAGCTGAATTCGATCCAGCATGCTGTTGAAGACCATGGCCAGCCGGTCGATTTCATCGGCGGTGCCCCTGACCGGAACCCGTTGATTAAGAATGCCCCCGGTTATGCTGATCGCGGTCTGGGTGACATCTTCCACGCCGCTTAAGGCCTTCCGGGCCATCAGCCAGCCGACCGCGATTGATATCAGCAGGGCGGAGATCAAAACCGCGGCGAAGATATGCCGAAAAACCGCCATGAACTCTCCTTCCGCTTTAAGCGTCATGCCGATCTGCAGGATGACTTCCGGACCGATGAAGGCCTGGATAATCCGCGTCTGATAACGGTCTTCCGGGAGGAGTACCGTCGTCCAGAAGGGTTTTCCCCCGGCTATCCCCGGCCCGTCGGCTGTATCCAGGTCAAGGTGTTTCCATCTCTCCATGACCGACGAAGCCAGTATCGTGTCTTCGGGAGTAACGATGCGGAAAAAAATTTTATCGTCGCCATGGGCATTCTCTTCATAAACGATGTCGGTTTTTATCTTCTCGAGTCCTTCGGAAGCCAGGATCACCCGGCTTTCTTTTATTTCGGCCTCCAGGTAGTCATCAACGCGCCCGAAAACATAGGAACGAGCCGTATAATAGAGGAGGGAAAAGGACCCCAGCACAATGACGATGAAGATGCCGGCGTACCACAGCGTCAGGCGAAAAGCCACCGTCTGCGCGAACTTAGGAATCCTGTTTAAGGACATAGCCGACTCCCCGAATGGTGTGGATCATGCTTTTCTCAAGCCCCGGATCGATCTTTCTCCGCAGCCTGCTCACTCTCACCTCGACCACATTGGTCAGGGGATCGAAATTGTAGTTCCAGACATGTTCGATGATCATGGTCCGGGAGACCACGCGCCCGGCGTTCCGCATCAGGTATTCCAAAAGAGCGAACTCGCTGGGCTGGAGGTCAATTTTCCGATCTCCCCGGGTTACCTCCCTGGTCAACAGATCGAGGAAGAGATCTCCCACCCTCAGGGAGGTCGTTTCGGGAACACTGCTGGTGCGGCGGATCAATGCCCGGATCCGGGCCAGCAGTTCGGAGAAGGCGAAGGGTTTGACCAGGTAATCGTCGCTGCCCAGCTGCAGTCCTTTGATCCGGTCTTCGACCGAACGTTTGGCGCTTAAAATTACAATCGGTACTGCTCTTCCGGCTTCACGCAATCTTTGTACCAGGGTCAGGCCGTCCAGTCCCGGGAGGATAATATCAACGACGCCGGCGTCATACGGTTCGAAAAGCGCCAGGTGCAGACCGTCCACGCCGTTATCGGCATGGTCGACCGCGTACCCCGCCTGCTCCAGTCCCTTGACGATGAACCGGGCGATCTTGACATCGTCTTCAACCAGTAAAATTCTCATCTCAATTATATTTTTTGCGCAGCAAAAATTATATGCGGGTGAACTTTATCATCCACAGCGTGCCGAAGACGATAAAGAGGATGTTCGGTACCCAGACAATCAGGTACGGGAAGAGGCGGTAATCCGCCGCCACGGCGTCGGCGTAGGCGATGAAGATGTAGTAGATAAAAGTCAGCGCCAGGCTGAACGCCATCCCGATCGTCTTTTCACTGCGGTGGGCTTTGATCGCCAGGGGGATACTGACAAAGACCAGGGATAAACAGGCTGCCGCCAGGGAGAGCCGCTTATGGAGTTCGGTGGTGTAGGCGGAAACCTCACCCCGGATTTCCCGCTGTTCCGCGAGGAGGCCCTCCCTTGCCCGACGCAGGCCGGAGAGCTTCTGATCCATACCGGCGATCCGTTCCAGAAGGGAGTCCCATTCCTCGCGCGTTTTGTTCCGGGTCAGATCCGGCCGCGGGGGGGGCGTCCCCGGGGCGCCGGGCAGGAGCCGTTTCAGGACAACGGCATGGGCTTCTTCCCCGGAGAGATAGCTCTCCCAGAAGAGGCGCCGGCCCCGGTCCCGGATAAAGAGCTCCGCCTCCTCCAGGAGGATCCGTTCCTGTCTCGCGGTCTCTTCCCTGTCTTTCCCGATCGCCTCCAGCTCCCGCTTGTTCTCCGCGATCTGGTCCGGGTATTCCTTCCTCTGTCTGATCAGTTCGCCCCGGGTCATGTCCTTTTTCCGCTTGTCCTGATCGAGGACCCGGGATTTCTCGTAGAGCGCTTTCAGGCTGATCGGGTAATGAAAGACACCGAAGGTGGTGGTGGTCCTGATCTGGGGGTTCTGCCGGTCGGTGATCTCCTCCACCGTTCCGTCGTAAAGCTTCAGGGTGAACCCCTCCCTTTCCTTGTCAAGCTCGATCTTTGCCCGCCGGGCGAAGATGGCGCTGGCCAGCTCCTTGTTTTCATACTGATTGATCTGGACCTTGTAAAGTATCCCGTCCTCTTTGCGGTCGAAGTTGATCGTATACCCGGGGAACTCGATGATCTCGCCCGGCTGGAGGAGGGCATCCGGATCCTGGAGCCCGATCCGGGCCTTTAATTTCCGGGTGGCGAAACTATAATTCGGGATCACGGTATTCTGCAGGTAGAGACAGATCAGCATCAGGATAAAGCCGAAGACGAAAACCGGGGTCGTGATGTGAAGGAGCCCGATCCCGCTGGCCCGCATCCCGGTGATCTCGTTGTCCGCGGAGAGTCTCCCGAAAACCAGGATGGTCGCGGTCAGAATGGATATCGGGATGGCGTACTCGAGGAGTCCGACGAGCAGGAATCCGAAGAACTGCAGGATCAACCAGGGATCCATCCCCTTCAGGATCAGATCGGCGATCTTGAGGAGGTTCCCCAGGCAGAGGATGCCGGTGAGAACCGAAAGGGTGATCAGGAAAGTCACCAGCACGCTCCGGCCGATGTATCGCTGGATTATCCTCATATTAATTAGCGCCTTCGGCGCTACTTAATAGTCGACACCGATTGATTCAATCGGTGTCTGTTGGTTAATAAAAAATAGTATCATCGAGGCGACACTATAATAAGGTCTTATAACCTCAGCCAACAATTATTATTTTCCCGCCAGGGAAAGAAGTAAGATTTTATCCGGGGTCCGGGACCAGGGTTTAATATAATCAATACTTGTGGATATTACTATCCGTGTCATTTTTGGCATTGCTCAAATTAACCCGATGCCTGGCCGCCTGCCGGAGGCAGGCGGC